>NZ_JADNQM010000017.1:0-183692 GCF_046269425.1 Amycolatopsis sp. cmx-11-12
GCCCGGCCCCGCGGCTCCAACCTCGTGAAACGACCCGAAATCCGCTCATGGACCCGACCCAGCTCAGCCACCACCATGTCCATCACCCGCAACATCATCCACTACCCATGCGAGTGCCGTTGCAGTATTAGGCGGCGACATATCCGGGACGAGACGACGGGAGGTGTCATTGGACGCGGTCTGATCGCATGGTCCAGCTGCGCTGGGCAACCCTGTGCGCCGGCTGGAGTTGACAGCGCTACGCCGAACCCGGTGCAGGCCGACGCGAACACGAGTGCTCGCGTCACGATACGCCGTCTGACCAATATGATCTCTATTGAGCCTATCGATGTAGCAACCAGCTCTACTGAGTGACGACAACAGTCCACTATAGCCACTTACCGTGGCTGCGCCCTCTACCGTGCCTGGACGATCATCGGGAGATGGTTCGGTCGGAGCGCCGCCGCGGGGACTGCGTGAACCGTGGTCTTGGGTGCGAGCGTGAGCCGCCAGTTTCTGACGACAGTGCTAAGCAGGATGCCCATCACAAGGCGCCCGAGGTGTTCCCCAACGCATCGATGGTGGCCGATGCTGAAAGGAAGGAACGTGTTCTTGATCGGCGTGGAGTCCCACCGGTCCGGGTCGTAGGTCATGGGGTCGGCGTAGAGGGCCGGATCGCGGTGAACGGCCAGTGCGCTGAAGAGGACCGTCGCGCGAGCGGGCAACTGGATAGCTCCCACCTGCACGGGACGCAGGGTACGCCGTGTCTGGATCCACGACACGCTGTGCAGGCGTAATCCTTCGTCGATCACTTTCCGCAGGTAGGGAAGGTTGGGAAAGTCCGTCACGGTCGGTGTGCGATCTGCCAATACGGTGATGAGTTCATTATATAGGCGTTCTTGGATATGCGGGGCTTTGGCGAGTTCGTAGAAGATCCACGCCAGGCTGGATCCGGTGCCATTGGGGATTCCCATCAGCAGTGACTTCACCTCGTCACGCATTTCTACCCGGGTGAGGGGTTCTCGGGTTCCGTAGCTTGTCGCTGCCGCGAGCAGTGGGAGGACAGTGGCGGTCCCTGTTGTTGGGTCCTCGTTGGCGTCGATCAACCGATCAGCCAGGTGGTCGAGACGGGCGCAGTGTTCTTCCCAGCGGCGGTTCCAGGGAAGCGGCAGCCTTTTCGCCGAGGGCGGAGTCAGTATTCGTGGGACGACGGCTCTCTGAATCGCGACGATACAGGTGGTGATTTCGTCTGCCAGGCGATTATCCACGTTGGCGCCGAACAGCGCTTTGTATCCCATGGCGGCGCCGTGGTCGCGGAGTTCCTGGTCCATGGCCAGGTTCTGCCCGTCGTGCCAGGACGATGCCATGGCTTGGGCTTCGGGCAGCATGACCTTGACATAGGATGCGAGGCTGTCTTGATGTGCGGTGGGAGCGATCACTCTGCGCTGGTACAGGTGCAGGGGTCCGTGCGTGGTGCCCAGACCGTTGCCCATGGCTGATCGAAGTTCCTCGTACATGCGGCCTTTGCTGAAGGCTTCCGCGTGGGTGACGAACATGTCGTGTAAGAGCATAGGAGAGTTGATCAGGTAGACAGGTTCTCGGCCGATGTAGCACACCACGACGTCGCCGTGGCGACGCAGCGCTTGGAACGCGGCGACGGGATCGCGCAGCAGGTACGCAATGTGGCCGAGCCCTGCGAGACGCCATGGCGCGACAGGCAGGGGGCCGGATGAACCGGTGGTGGCGGCCATGGCCGTCCCTTCGTGATCGGCGAACTGTGGTCGGTCGCTGGGGAACGAGGACGATCGCGTGGCCTACGCGAACAGCACGGCGTGCCCGTCATCGGCAGATCTGGATCATCGAGGCCAGGGAGAAGCCGGCAGATGGATTTACATGGCGCCTCTGAAGTGGTGTTCGGTTTGACTTGGCCGAGGTTGGACCTTCGCGCAGCGGCAGCGACGGGTCTCGTCGGCGGGCTGGCGGAGTTCTAGATCTGTTGGCGTCATCACCTCGACGGCACCAGTTGCGTATCAGGCCGCGCATTCCGTCCAGGCGACCGGGCCGGCCAAGTAGCTGCGAGCGCCGTGAATCCCAGGACGACACCGGGGCGCGCTTGTCGGCGCTCAGGCGATATTTGCCCATTACCCGCGGCACGTTCCTATCGACGAAATGATCCAGCTGGTGGCAGGCGCGCGGCGATCAGGTCGTTGGCGACGAGTACGGCCTCTTGCGGTGGCACGCGCAGGAAGCGAAACCAGGACAAGTACGAGATCGTGGCGCTCGCCCTCGTTCTTGGTTTCTCGCTGGCAGGAACGATGTCATTCGAGAGTCCCGTCCAGTCCATGAACACATCCAATGACCTTGGTGCGGCCGCCGGGCCGGGCTGAGGTGTGGCAGGAGGTCATTGCGCGGTCCATCCACCGTCCACGGCCATGGCGTGTCCGGTGACGAACGAAGACGCGTCCGAGCACAGCCACGCGGCTGCCTCAGCGATCTCTTCAGGGGTGGCGAACCGACCCACCGGTTGCCTCGCCAACAAGTCCTGTTCAGGGACCAGCCCTTTCCGGATGGCTTCGTCGAGCATCGCGGTGCGGACCCCTCCCGGACAGAGGGCATTGATCCTGATCTTCTGGGTGGCGTACTCCAAGGCGGCCTCCTTGGTCAGACCGACCACACCGTGCTTGGCCGCGACGTAAGCCGAGAGCCGCAAGGAAACTCCGACCACGCCGGCAACTGAGGCGGTGTTGACGATCGCGCCCGATCCTTGGGTGAGCATCTGCCGGATCTCGTACTTCAGACACCGCCAGACTCCGGTGAGGTTCACACCAAGCACTTCGTCCCAGTTGTGTTCGGTGGACTCGTGCAGCGGCGCTATCTGTCCATCGATCCCCGCGTTGTTGAACGCGCAATCCAAGCGGCCGAAGTGCTCGAGCGAACACTGGACGACCGCGGCAACGTCGGCGTCGGACCGCACATCGGTCCGTATGAACACAGCCTGGCCACCGCGCGTCTCCACTTCCGCAGCGACGTCGGTGCCGCCGGCGACATCGGTGTCGGCCAAAACCACGCTCGCGCCATGTGCAGCGAACACCGCTGCCGCGGCCGCACCGATTCCCGAAGCAGCACCTGTGATCAGTGCTGTCTTCCCCTGCAGCAGCGAACCGTCCATACCAACGTCCTTTCCCGTGCCCGCAGGTGCGCGGCACCTCGTCCTTCGTGGTCGTCCGGCTGAGACGGAACCGCACCACAGCCATTTCGAGGTCGCCGCCAAGCGCGAGGATGACCCGGTACCGTCCCTAGAGCGGTGCCGCTGCCTGGGGCGTCACCAGCGTGTCGTACACCGGCATCGTCCCCACCGTCAGGACCCGACCGAGAACACTGACTCAAGCGTGCATGGCGCGATCCCAGCCCTCAGTTTTCGAGGCGAACTGCGCCCGGTAGTCCATGCTGCTCCTGCACACCGCCAGTGTAGGCAGCCGGGCGGTCTGTGCGTTCACGAGAAATGCGGCGCACGTGTTGAACGTGTTGAACGTCAGCCGGCCGTCTCCCAACTGGAGCCCTTTCAGGAGATCGTGACCCACACGGTGGCCATGGCAGTACTGAGGAGAGAACACCCGCCCACGATCAGTTGGCGAGGCTCTACGACAACACGGGAGCCCTCGGTGTCAGTGGCGTCGTGCGCGCTGCGGAGCCAGTGAAGACCGCAGGCGGCCGAGAACGGGTCGAGCATGAGGCGCACCGACGGGTTCGTGCTGCTGTGCAGTGTCTGGACCGCGTCCGCGCTCACCCGGAAGGTGCGGCAGACCTGCGGATCCTGGCCGACTTCCTGATCCGCAGGAAGCATTGATCGCCACGTCCTGCCCAGGCGTCGATGAGCGATCGGAAGCCGTTCGACCTCGATGTCTCGCGCCGGGCAGCGGTGATGAGTGGCTCGTGTCCATCGAGAGGCCTGCGCTCATCAACACACCTCAGTACCGTGCCGCCTTGATGTGCCACGCGAGTATGCCGGACAAGTAGTCCCGCGCACCTTCGCCCCAGGCGGCGAGCCCGGCACATTCGGCGTCATTCAGGTTCAGCCGTGCGGCAGCCTCGGGAACTTCCACGTTCAGCGTGTATTCAAACTGACGCAAGCGCGCACCAACAAGATCGTTGGCGATGGTCACAGCCCGCCACAAGGGGACACCCAGGAAATTCTTAACGATCAAGACAAGGTTGGTCGCACATCCTTCGTCGTCAATTTCTCGCTTGTACGAGAAGATATCGTTGCTCAACGCCATGTAGTCCATAAAGGCACCGAGCAGTGTCTGAATTTCCCGACTAGCCCTGATCTTATCGGGAATCATTACGCCAGTAGAAATGTCCACATACAGCGCCGCAGTGTACGCACCGAATGTTTCCCTCCTGAGCTGCACATATTCAACAAGATCAAGTATTCGCCCTGTTGAAAGGTGAATTATTTCTTGGATCGCACTGTCGCAAAATCGGTTTATCCCGTCCTTCCAGTCTCCGCACCATCGTTTTGGTCGCGCGAAGATTAGTCGAGGCCACAAGTCCGCCAACCCTTCCTCTACCGCGTTACTCGGCGAGGGAACGGGCTCATCTGACGCCAGAGGCATGAAATTCGACAGGCGTTGGACATGCTCTCGCGCACCGTCGATATCCCTCGCAACCTTGTACTGAAGCTGAAAATGGTCGTCGAATGCGAAGTACCAGACCATGGCATCGTGGATCAGTGCGGCTTCATGAGACGGCGCGACAGGCCAGCAATATGCAGTCAACTCAGGGGCGGCGATCGCATGGAACATCGACAAGTTGTCCCAGATCATCCAGCTGTCAGGATGCCCGCCACCGCTGAGCATGCCTGTGGCACGGGCCCAGTTTTCGGACCGCTGAAGCAACACGTCCAGATGCGGATTTACCCGCATCTGGAACGGCATGGGAAACTCAGGTTCTTTGAAGACATTTTGATCATCGTGGTTCAGGTTCATTAGATCCTCCACGGTTCTCGACTGTCCCGGAGTTAGGCAATCGTACGCTTCTTCGTCCGAAGCGGCACCGCCCGCCTGAGTCTAGGGACAACTCCTGGGAGACATCGGGTAACTCGGCGACCCTCACCTGTCGACGGTCGTTGTCGTCAAAGACAAACGCCGCTCTACAAGCGCAACCTGCCGCTTAGTCATCAACAAATGGTTACAGCGGAAACATCAGCAGCTACTGGCACGTTCACGAGCTCCCTACTACTCCAGCAGCACTTCGTGATTATGGTTGGGTAGTCTGTCGATCTTGTGTTGACCGATGAGGATCTTGCTGTCTGGATCGCCGGGCTGGATGACCTGTTCGCGCGGGTTGCGGGTCGTTTCGCCCGGGTCGAGCCACGACGCCGTGCCCGCGCGTACGTGCGTGGCCTGTTGGCGCCATTGGCGGGGAAGAACGGCTGGACCTTGGCCGAAGCCGCCGGTGACGCCACCCCTGACGGGATGCAGCGCTTGCTCAACGCTGCCTCCTGGGACGCCGACGGAGTCCGCGATGACGTGCGGGCCTACGCCATGGAACACCTCGGCGAACGCGATGGCGTGCTCGTGGTCGACGAGACCGGATTCCTGAAGAAAGGCACCCGCTCCACTGGCGTACAGCGTCAATATTCGGGTACCGCGGGCCGGATCGAGAACTGTCAGCTCGGTGTGTTTCTTGCTTACACTACAAGCAAAGGACGCACTTTGATCGACCGCGAACTCTACCTGCCGAAGTCCTGGACCGGTGACCGGGAACGATGCCAGGAAGCCCGTGTGCCCGACGAGGTCGAGTTCGCCACCAAGACCATCCTGGCTCAGAACATGCTCGCCCGGGCACTGGACGCCGGTGTCCCCGCGGCCTGGGTGACCGCCGACGAGGCCTACGGCAAGGACTACAAGTTCCGCACCTGGCTGGAAACCAGGCACATCAGCTACGTCGTGGCAGTGGCTCGCAACCAGACCATCCCCGCCACGGCCGGCACGTCACGGGCTGACCTTCTGGCAGCACAGGCACCCGAGGACGCCTGGAAACGCCGCAGTTGCGGCGACGGCGCGAAGGGGCCACGGTTGTTCGACTGGGCGGTTGCCTCGTTACCGGTGTACGAGGACACCACTCCACCAGGCTGCGCACGATGGCTATTGGTGCGCCGGCCCGGGTGGGGGTTCATCGGACGATGGTGGGCAAGTGGCGTGCCCGGTTCGCGGTCGGGCGCCTGGATGCCTTGATGGATGAGGACAGGCCGGGTCGGCCGCCGTCGATCACGGTGGATCAGGTCGAAGAGGTGATCGTGGCGACGCTGGAGGAGACCCCGCGCAACGCCACGCACTGGTTGCGGACGTCGATGGCGGAGAAGTCCGGGTTGAGCAAGTCGACCATCGGGCGGATCTGATTCACGCAGCCCTCGGTCAAAGATCCTTCTCTCGCAAAGAGAATCATCAACCCAGGGCTGCGTCCATGATCAACCGGGGTGCCCGCCGACCATCGAACCGTTTAAATCACAAGCTTAAGCACGGCACCGAAAAGCAGCGGAAGGCGATCCTGCCCAAGACGGCCAGCGGAGAAGCGCGGTTCTCCTTCGCCATCACCGAGCCGGACGCTGGCACCAACACCTTCAAGATCACGACCAGCGCGAAGCGCCGGGAGGATGGCAGCTACAAGCTCAGCGAATCCAAGCACTTCATCACCGGCTTCAAAACATCGCCGCACTGCCTGGTCGTGGCCCGTACGGACGCGTATGACGACTCCGCGCGCACCAAAGGCCTCACCCTGTTCATCATCGACCCCCATTCGCCCGGCATCGAGGCCACCGAGATGGACCTCGGCATCCACCTCCCGGAGAAGAACTACGACGCTCTCCAGCGACACCCGTTATTACAGTGAGTCACCACTCGCGATCGACACCCCGGATCAACCAATCCGAACAATCCTCATATCCCAGGTCGCAGCGACGTCCTGGCCACGACCGCCTTAACTGAGAGTCACGATCCTGTCTCAGTCACCGCCAAATGGTGTTCATCGTACGCAAACGGGCGCACCGTGACCACACGGCATTCGGACAAATGGCTCACCGGGGCTACGCCATCCCCTGGGCCGCCCTGCCTCAACTGCCCCACCCCCGGGCAAAGGACAACCGGTGAGCAGCCAGCCACGCCCAGAGACGGAAGGAACCCTCATGGCACACCACATCCGCAACACCCTCGCCATCACCGCGGCCGCAGCAGCCGCAGCGACCGCCGCGCTCCTACTCGGCGGCACCACCACCGTCCTCGCCACAGATGGCGTCCACGCCACCGTACACGTCAAGACCGAATACGACGCAGTCAAAGAAATGCATGATGGTATCGCCGAACTAATCAAAATAGAAAAAGAACTCTGACGCCCCGACTGCGACGAATACCCCCACTTCCCGATGTGTAGCGCCGTCCACAGCCTGCGGCCCCTGGTATCCATTTCAGACCCGTGAACGGTGACCGTGGCGAGCTTGTCTCAGGGGACAGTCCGCCAGCGGGATTCCAGCTCCCGGGCGACCCACGCCGCAGTGCGCAGGTGATCACGGACATGACTGAGCCCGTACACCTCGAACACGTCCGCCGACAGCTGCAGAACCATGGTGGGTGAGGGAAAGAGCCGGGCCCGGCCCGCAGGTGCGTCATAGCCTTTCCCTAGCCCCTTCGCCGTGTCCCGATACAACACGCGGACGTGCTCGAGCTGCATGGTGCACCGGAGGATCGCGCCGAGCAGCGCGTCCCACAGGTCACCGGACCGATCCGTCGCCTCCAGCAACGCGGCCAGTATGCCGGGCTCGTCGTACGTGTGCCCGGCATCCGGCACGATCACCAGTTCCGACTCCGGCCACGCTTCGTGCAGGTCCCATGACGACCACCAGACCGAAGTCCCGCGCTGGCTGCAAGCCGACGACTCACTCGACAACGCCGCACAAGCCCTGACCGCCTACGCCGACACGCTGGCGTGGGCGCAGGGGCAGGCCGCGGAAGCGATCACCCAATGGCAGCAAGGCGATACCGCGACCCAGCAGGCCACACAGGCACACGACCAGGCGGTAGTCGAGGCGCGGACACGAACACAGGCCAACGCCGAGCGAGGCGACCCCACCGTCGTCCAGCCGTCGGCGTTCACCGACCCCGGCGAAGCACTGCGGCAGACAGCACGCGACATCCTGAACCGCGCACACCAGCAACTGACCGGAGCAGGCGACCGCTGCGCGGACGCCCTGCGGGTCGAGTCGACCCTGGCCCCGCAAGACTCCCGCAAGCAAGCCGACGCCAACTTCTACGGCGGCATCTGGGACTCGATCTCCGGCGCCGATGAAGCACTCTGGGGCGCGGTCTCAGACCCAGGCGGAACGGTGGCGGCAATGGCACACAACGTCATGCACCCCGTCGAGACCTTCAAAGCCATCACCGCCTGGGACGACTGGGCCAACGGCCACGGCGACCGCGCCCTCGGCAAAATCACCGGCGGCATGCTCCTGGGCCTCGGGTCAGGAAAACTCCTCAAAGACCTACTCGGCCGGACACATCACGACACCGACGCACCGGCCGAACACCGCCCCGGCACCCCTGCCAGCACACCCGAAGCCCGCATTGAGCGGGTGCAACAGGCTGTCACCGACGACCATGGCAATCTGCTCGGTGTCGAGGACAGCAAAGGGGTCCGCATGGTCAACGAGGCACAGCTGAGCCAAGTCCGGCAACACTTCCACGACAACCTCGGCGAACCAACGAAGGTCATCCAGACACCGAAAGGCACAGTCGAATACTGGAAGATCAGTGACGACCCGAAGCAGACAGTCTCATTCCGCACATACAGCGACTCAGAGGGAAATACGATCCACGTTAACGATGTATCCGGTGTTGATATGAAGAGATTCCACGTGGGCGGCTGATCAATGAACACTGAATCCGAGAAATACCGCGAAGACCTGGACTACTTCACCGACTACGCTCGGGACGACTGGGTTCCCATTCACAACGTGTTCGTGTCCGCGAGTAACATCCTCGGCGCTGGCGCCAGCCTGCACCAGATCACCGAGGCCGCCGGGACCATGCTGGAGGCCTTGTTCGCACGCAACGTTCGCGTCGGAGACCTCACCGCCACTGAGCCCGGCTTTCAGACCTGGCCCGGCGCACCCCGCGAGTGGCTGGAGCGAATCCGCAAAGACGTCGAACAACGCGGCGACATTCCCGACCCAGGCGAACTCGGATGGCTGCACATCCCGGCATAGCCGCCACATCCGCGCACACAGCCGATGTCGGTCGACAGCATGACGACGGACAGTTTTCGGGACGGGGTCTGTCAACCAACGGCTCTGGCGCACTTTTGGTGTTTTCGGCCCGACACGCCGGGGTGAGATCCGGCGGGATGGGCACGGAGTGTAATGAATGTTGATGCTATGACGGTGCGGGCATCGAGGAAGAAGGCCGCGGCGCCGGCTGGTGAGCAGGAGCGGCTGGTGGCGGCGATGGTCGCTCAGGCGCAAGAGTCACCTACAACGTCGCCAACTCGGTCGCGATCAAACGCGACCCGGACGGCGTGATCATCTCCTCCACCAGCGCGGCCTACATCCAGGCCCGGATGATCGAGCAGGCCGGGCTCGGTCCGGGCATGAGCGTGCTGGAGATCGGGTCCGGCGGCTTCAACGCCGCCTTGCTGGCCGAGATCGTCGGTCCGGACGGTCGGGTGGTCAGCGTGGACATCGACTCGGAGGTGACCGACCGCGCCCGTGACCTGCTGGAGCAGACCGGATACGGCGACCGGGTCGACGTGGTGCTCGCCGACGCCGAGAACCCGCTGCCGGGGCTGGACGAACCGGTCGACGCGATCCTGGTGACGGTCGGGGCCTGGGACCTGGCACCGGCGTGGCTGGAGCACCTGTCCGAGGGCGGCACGATCGTCGTTCCGTTGCGGATGAACGGAATCACCCGTGTCATCGGCTTCCGCCGCGAGGGCGACCACCTGGAGAGCACCTCGTCCGAGGTGGCCGGGTTCGTCCCGATGCAAGGCGAAGGCGCCCGCGACGAACGGGTCTTCCTGCTGCCCGACCGCAACGGGCACCACGTCAAGCTGCGCTTCGAGGGCGACGTGCCGCCTGAGGTGAACCTGCTGGACGGAGTGCTGGCGACCGAGCGCACCGAAGCCTGGTCCGGCGTCACGATCAAGCACGGCGTGTCCTTCGCCGACCTGCACCTGTGGCTCGCCGTATCCCTGCCCGGCTTCTGCAAGCTGGCCGTGGACGAGGGCACCGACCTGGCCGCCGAACGCAAGGGCTTGGTTCCCCTTCGGCGTGGTGCACGGCGACTCGTTCGCCTACCTGTCCGTCCGGCCCCTTCCCGAAGGCGGCGGAGCGGAGTTCGGCGCGCGCCTACGGAGTACACGGCGACGCCGCCGCCACCGCGATGGTCGACCAGGTCCAGGCCTGGGACCGCCAATCGGTGATCCACAGGTCGTCGAACCACGAGGGACAGCACGCGGCCATGGTGAGGATCGCCTTGCGCAGCAAAGGTTGCGCGGCCTTCAGCCGCTTGTGATAGCCGGACTGGCCCAGCATCGCGGGAAACATCGCGCGCCACCCGGGATCGGCGTGGATGTGCCGGATCCAGCGTCGCTCACTGCCGTAACGCTGCAGCACCTGCGCCACAGCCATCGTGATCAGCTCACTGTCAGTCACCTCCGGACGCCGCCCCCGGCCAGCGCGGGGTGGCACGACATGGTCATCGACCAGCACGTACAGTGCGGTCAGGAGGGTGTCCAACTCATTCGTCACAGTTTGATCTTGGACACCCTCCTCCCATGCCCACACAGCAGCCCCTTCACACAACCTTCACGGAATCACTCATCTAGTGCCCTGCCGTGGCGGCCTCGGCGACCACCGCCAGCTTGACGACCTTGTGGTAGTCGTCGGCAAGCAGGTCGCGGCACTGCTCGCGCCAGGCAACGGGATTCGGCTGACTACGGCCTCACGCTGCCGATAGCCTGGCGTGAAAGGAAAAGGCCACCGTGACGGCGGCGCGGGAGCCGGGCCTCCAGCCCCGCCCGCCGCTAGCGAGTCTTGTCGCTGGAGCTGGCTGAGGCCGGACGTTCCGGGCGAATCTCGTCGACGGGACGGGTCGCAGACACCATCACGGACTCGATTTCCCCATACCGGCGTGGCAACGGCTCCTACCTCCTGCACAACACCTGTTCGATCGTGATCACTACTTAAGGGCACAATGACACACTCGCACGAATACCGGTACTTCGTGGCCTCCGACCGCCCCTTGTGCCTGCCGGGCAATCTCGCGGACACTTCAGCCGCCCAGATGAGGATGACATGACCTCCGTAACGCCAGAGTGAGCGATTCATGCGTTGGCCGCAGCGTTACATCGGCGGCCAACGTTCAGATAATCGCGGCCAGGAAAGGCACCTCAACTTTTACGGTCCTCGTACCTTCCGACAGAACCTTGAGTTGACCATTATGCATCTCCTCGGCAACACAAGGCCGAGACGTCTCACAATAACTGTCGAGTGATTGGTATTCTTCCAAGACATAGGCCACTTCCAGCGTGGCCGGTTTATTGTGCGCGATAGTCACGCTTCGACTCAAGTTGCCGCATATCACATCAGAGTAATGCAAATTTTGAGGCCGAACGACACGACAGTCGGCCGTGTGCGCTTTGTCATCCTGCCATATCACCAGCGCAGCACTCAACACCTTTGGACCAAGCTCGGACCATTCACCCTGCGAATATTCAATTCTTGCGGTAATAACCCCAGCCTCGTAGAAGTCGACTCCACCTTCTGGGAAACTATAGGTAACGGGCGTTCGATCGCTGTTGTACTTCGTCCACACGGAGTTCATGAGCAAAGACTGTGTCGCGACGAGCTTGTTCTCCGAGAAAATCAGGTTTGCCGGCATGCCTTTGACGTTGCGATGTGTCCATGTCAAGTTGGCGCCGGATTCGAAGAGTTCTTTGGCGGTGCCGGGCGGGTCGGCGATCCAGTCGCGGGGTCGGGCGAGGAAGAAGTTCCAGATGATCTTGCCGACGTTGTAGATCGCGAGCCCCACCGCGATCACGGCACCCGCGGGCGGGAACACCAGGCCGATGGCGGTGGCCGCGACACCGATCACCGCGACCACCCCCTGCTCGATGTTCCCGCTCGCAACGGCATCGGCCAACGCGAAAAGATCACCCAGTGGCGGTGTGCGGTTGAGCGCAAGGTACAGCGCGCCCTTGGCGAATTCCACTGCCGTAGACTGGGACAGCACCAGTCCGGCCGGGACACTGACACTGGAAGCCATATCGGCGAACTCACCGGCCTTGTTCACCAGGTTCCGCACCGCCGGGTTGGGACTGGCATTCATGATCTTGGTCAAGAACGTGGCGAGCGAGTCGGCGGTCCACGGTGCGGCGCGACCCTCAGGTGGGGCCACAGACTTCGCCAGCTCGGCCAGGTCCTGGGCTTCCTTCTCCAGATGAGGCTGAAGCTGGTTGATCTGCGGCTCGCTCATCGCGCAGAGCCGGTGATCGAGTTTCCCTTTCTCACACTCGGATTCCGCGACGAACCGCAACTCCTCCGGGGTGGCGTCCTCCGCACCGGGTAGCACATTCTCCAACGGCGGAGGCGGTTCCTCATTCGCCCTCAACAACGCCCTCTGGGCTGCGCTGTGCCCTCCTGCCACAGCGGGCGCCATGACCTCAGACCTTGCCGGCCCGGCAACAGCCGGCGCACCGACGGCTGACGACAGCCCCACAACCGCCACCACCCCCACGACCACGCACTGCCACCCTCGGCTCCGCACCGCCACGACGTCCTCCAACTACTGGGAAACCCATGAGTCCTCGGCATGTCTCCGCCACGACAACAGTGCGCCGCAGCGGCAAGGCACGGCATGCGAAGAAAGAATCCGGCCAACCCGATCCAGCCGGCAATGCACCCGCCCTTCGACCCTAAGCACTCGTTTCCACATTGTCGATCAACCGGCACCCATCGAGTGACCCCACTGATTGAGGTTCCCTCACTCCCGACCACCGATTCCCCGAGTGTCAATGGCCAGTTTGTTCTCCCCGTAGGCGGCCAGGTGGATCTCCCCAACGACGGCCAGATAAGTCCCTGAGCTGCCTCGCGTCTTCCGGACAGTCGCTTAGTGGTTTCTCATGCTGCAAGTCCTCGGCCAGCGCCTCGGCCGCGGTCCGCAACTGCTCCGCGCTTCCGTGGTCGATCAGGATCCTGACCCCCTACCGGAACGAGTACAAACCGGACCCAGGAGCTCACGCCTGCAGACTCGGGATCTCCGTAGGAGGAACGGCCGCACCCTGGACCGGCGCTGCCACAGCGGCCGCCGTCTGCCCTGCCAGCGCGGCACTGGCGACCGCGCAGCCGCTGAGTGTCAGAAATGCCGACGCGGAATCTCTACCATCGCGAATCCCCTTGAGTTTAGAACCTGAAGATCATCAGCAACCTACGACCGGTACAACAAATCCGGACACAGCGGTACCTGCGGTGACTCACTCCACCGCAGGTACCGCTACACAACTTCTAGCGGGCGTCTGTGATCAACTCGGCCTGGCCGCGATCGCCCAGCGTTGATTCGCCGCTCCAGAGCATTGCTGGATGACCAGGCCATTACGTCCCGCGTCCAGACATTTGTCGGACAGCGGATTGGTCAGTGTGCCGTCGGGTCGCCGCACCCATTGCTGGGCATTGCCGCCGTTGCAAGGGTACAGGGTCACCGGAGTTCCGTTCCCGGTGCCGCTCCCCGCCACGTCCAAACACCGATCATAGGCGCGGATCGTGCCGTCACCTAGCCTGGTCCAGTGCTGGGCATTACCGCCGTTGCACCAGTACATGATCACCTGGCCCGCTGCGGGGTTGCTGCCGGCGACGTCGAGGCACTTGCCGTCGGTCTCACCGTCGGTGATACCGACAATGGCGCCCTTGCTGACCGCCTGCGCCGAGAAGTGCCAGCGTTGCAACGCCCGCCCGACGCAGTCTTCGATGGTCAACTCGGCCCCGGGTTCCGCTGACGCTGCGGTCAAGCAGCGCTGCGAGTGCGGGTTGACCAGGCCACCGTCCGGCCGCTGCAACCATTTCTGCGCTTCGCCGCCATTGCAGTCGAAAAGGATCACCTTTGTGCCGGCTGGAGTAGCCGAATTGCTGACATCAAGGCACTTACCGAAAGCACGGACGGATCCATTGTCTACTATGGACCATGCTTGCGGAGCATCGCCGTGGCAAGGATAGACGATGACCGAACCGCTGCCTGGCCTGCCGCCTGCCACGTCAAGGCATTTGTCACCCACCAGTGCCAGGGCGCCGATGGTAGCCGCTCGCAGCGACGGACGCCAGACCTGCTGCGGCTGGCCACTACAGTTGTCGATGGTCAACGTACTGCCATCGACGCTGCCGGTCGCATTGAGGCATTTTCCGGACCGGTTGTTGACCATGCTTCCGTCGGCGCGCACTATCCATTGCTGAGCATCGACCCCGGTGCACTCCACCAACTGAATCGGAGTGCCGGCTGCGGTGTTGCCGTCGCGGACGTCCACACACTTCGAGTAGGCCCGGACAGTACCATCACCGGGTAGCGTCCAGGTCTGCGCCCGGTTGTTCGAACCCCAGCACCCGTACAGCAACACGGTGCCGTTATCGGGGTTCCCGCCTGCGACATCGAGACACTTGTTGTTCAGCCCGACGAATGGGCCTACACCGGTGGCCGCATTGGATTTGATCCGGATGTTGCGGAACCGGACCGGGTCGTTCGGCCCGTTGGTCTGCAGGCCGATGAAGCTCTGCGGGTTGATCCGATCCGGCTCGATAGTGGTGTATTCATTGACCTTCTGTCCATTGAGGACAACGGTTACCTTGTTCCAGGACAGGGTTATCTCATAGCTGTTCCACTCCCCCACGGGTTTGGCCGCGGCGACATCCGGCGCCCGCTTGCCGGCAATGGCGCCAGTAGCCCTATCACCGCTGGTCACGTTCTGAGCGATCTGCACCTCGAGGCCACGGTTGATCGGCACGGCCCCGTTCCCCGCAGGGTGATTGAAACCGACGAACACTCCGGAGTCGGCTTGAGTCGATGTTGCCTTCCAGTCCAGCCTCAAGGTGTAGTCATTGCTGTAAGTGGCAGCCGAATTCCATCTGACACCGGTACCGGACGTCACCCACTCACAGCCTTCTTGGGTCAACCGTCCGTTCTCCGTTTGCTGCCAACCCTGTGGCCCGGTCTCGGTACGGCCGTCGAAAAGACTGGTGAAACCGGTCTCACCGGTGGCCAGCGCACAGCCATCGCCGCCGGTGACCAAGCTAGCGCCGGTGAAGTATCCCTGCACGTCGACGGTTGCCTGTGCTTGCCCACGCTCGTTGCGGATACCCAGCCTGCCGCTGGCACCCAGCGGCGCGAACACCGAACCCGCCGCGCTCTCCCGCTGGCCGACGGACACGTTGGTCACCGGGGTATGCCCCAACTCGGTGGGAGCCACCGACAGTTCGGTGCCCACCCTGTCCTCGGCGCCGGTCACGGTGAGCACTGCGGCACTGGCCGATGAGCTCACTCCGGCCAAGCCGCCCACCTGCACACTAGCCGTGTCGCCTGCTCCGATCGGCCTGCCAGGCACACCGGTCCCCGTGCCGGTATCCGCGATGCGGGCCGGAGTGGTCAGCGCGACGTACTTCGCGCCTTGGCCAGGTGCGAACCAGCCGACCACATCAACGAGGACATTCACCTCCCCACTCTCGTTACGCAGTTTGATGGTGCCGTTCTCGGCGATGCCGACAATGGCGAGGTTGGAGCGCCGGTCGTTGCGTCGCAGATTGAGCGTGGTGCTGGCCCCGAAGGTTTGCCCGGTCGCGGTGATGAAGGTTTCCCCGGTCGCCTCCAACCCGGTGATGTTGACCGCCACTGCGGTGGCGTTGGCTGGAACTCCCGCCACGCCACGGACCTTGAGCGGCATGGTCTCCCCGGCGGTCAGGTGGCCTTGCCGTGGGTTATCGGCGCTACGGCTCTCTGGAATCGCGGTCGGCGGTACGCGGGTATCCAGTACGCGTTCCGGACTGGGCTTCGCGAAGTAGGTCGACGTGCCGTCCTTGCTGAAATAACCGAGTATGTCCACCACGAGCCAGCTGTTACCGGTGTGGTTTCGCAACCGGATCGCCCGGTCTTTGCCCAATGTCGCCACCGTCATCACCGCGGTGAACCCGCCACCTGGCCGCACCTGGAGGGTGGAGGTCTTGGTGGCCGACTGTTCAGGATCGCTTGGTAATACGTCGACCCTGGTCTCGGCATCGGACCTCGCGCCAACGTTGAGGACGACGGCCGTGGTGTCGCTGGGGATATCGGGTACCGGCAACGTCAGCATCTCGCCCGGACCGTAGGGCCGGCTGTGGATTCGCTGGGGATCGGGTAGCGGTGTGTAACCGGCGGGGTCGGCGGTGGGCTTGCTGCCCGGAGTGCCCAGGGACAACGTGCCGTGTCCCCAGTCATTGTCGACCCGGTCACCCTTCGCCCGCGATTTGAGTTCGGCTTCCAGTCGCGCGGCATCCAGTTCGGGATAAGCCGACTTCAGGATTGCGGCGGCGCCGGCGACGTGCGCGGCGGCAGCCGACGTGCCCCGGAACTCCTGTGTGCCATAGGTGGAGGTGCTCACCTGATCGAAGCCGGTGATATCCGGTTTGGTCCGGCCGTCGACGGTGGGTCCACGGCTGCTGTAGTACTGCAGCGCGCCTGATCCGGGCTGGCTGGCGCCCACTGCCATCGCGTATGGCGAAGAGGCCGGTTCGACCACGCTGCCTGCCGGCGTGAAGTGCTGCAGTTGACCATCGCCGCCTGCGACGAACAGGTCCAGTTTGGTGGTGAACCGGGCGTTGTTGTTCTTGAGGTAGACGTAGTAGGTGCGTCCGGACTCATCATTGGTGAAGGTGATCGACTCGGTGGGGCTCAGCCCACCACTGGTTTCGGCCTGCGCCCGAATCGACCTGGCCTTGATGTTCGGGTCGTTCGGCCCCTCCGGCGGACGTGCCTCCTTCATGACATAGAGGTCGAGGTCTTCATTGGTCTTGGGCCAGGCGTCCCAGCGCAACGCGACGGTGACTTCCTGGTTGCGGCCTGCTGGAAATCCGTTGTTCTGGCTGGCCCCGCTGAACTCCACCCAACGGTCACCGCTGGTATCGGCCGCGGTGCCCGCGAAGTGCAAGCGGCCCTGGTTACCGGCCGCCACCGACCACAGAATGCCCGCCTCGCGGCTTCGTTTGACGACATCTGCCGGACTGTCGGGCGCACCGGTGCCGTCACCACGTCCGATACTCGGGTTGAGGAAGCCGACCGCCGAGGTGACGACCTGTACACCCTGCTGCCGCAGCCATTCCGCCGCAGTGGCAAAGCCCATGGCGTCGTCAATACAGGCTAGATAGAACTGGGCCTCGGGAGCCATGTCGTAGACGACCTCGGCGACATTGGTCCCGTGGTCCTTGCTCAGTCCGGTGTCGAGGCAGTTCGTGTTGTTGACGGTCAGCTTGGCGTCGGCGGGTAGTTCGCCAGCCTGCTGGGCCTCACGTACCCCGTCGAAACCGATATCGATGATGCCTACCTTGACCCCGGCGCCCTTCTTCCCATCCTGAATCCACAGGTCGGCCTTGGCCGCAGCGACTCCCTCGGAGGTCACCGCCATCGGGATCGCCCGGTCTGGCAGGCGAACCTCGCGAACACCTGCCTGCTTGGCGATGTCATTGAGCCTGTCCTTGGGCACCGCCGCCTTGACCCGGCCGTTGTCAGCCGCGACAACCGTGCCACCGGCCTTGGTCACCGCGCTGCCGAGAACGTTCTCCTGATCACCCTCCACGTAGACAAGAACCCGGCCGTCCTTGTCCTGCTGAACCCGTTGGCCCGGCATGGCGGACTCCGCCGAGTTCACCCCCGGTCTGTCCGGTTCCGCCCACCCTGGCGATGCGACGACAGCCGCCCCCAGCGTTATTCCCACGGCCAGCACGGCCGCCCGTCGCAGTCTTCTCATTAACACTTTCTCCTGATCACTGTTACTTCTGATGTGGTCGTTGAAAATGACCTATTCGTCTTCGTCTTCAGTCACCTCGGCGAGCAGGCTGGCCCGGTCAGGACCGGCCCTTCGCCCGATTTCCCCGGCCTGCTGTATTTCCTGGTCCGTGTCATCCATCGTGATACGGGTCACTTCGTCGACGTAGTGGAGACTGCGATCGATTATTTCGGTCGGTTGCAGGAACACGATCGGATCCCGGAAGAGGGTGACCGTACTTCCAGCCTCCGGACGCTCCAGTGGAGTCATCGCGTTCACCAACCACTGCGGCGGAGGCGGCGGCTTCGGCACGGACTTAACACCCTGACCAGTCACGCTCGGCTTCTTTGATTTCTTGCCCTTCCTGGAATCACTTCGCGACTTTGAGCCACCTGATTTACCAGATCCACTCGAAGGTTTTCCGGTTTTATTCGGCGGGTTAACCACACGGAAACGAGGTATGCCATTTTCGCCGAGCCAGTCCGCCCCAGGGGCAATGTTCGTGGTTGAGCTGCCCGGGATATTCTTCAGAGATTCTTCCAACTCCTTTAATTCTGCTTTGAACATCCTCGCTATTTTTATCCTGATTGCTTGGAGTGTAAGTTTCTTTGCAATCCACACGATTATCCGGCGACCGATTTCCCGAATAATCAACGCAATCAAGAAAGCGATTACTGGGTTGTGGCCAGTTGGGTCGGCGTGGGCGATCGGGTCGCTGTTGCCGTACGCGTAACGGTTGGCGGCTGACGAGGGCTGCGGTGCGTTGTTCCAGTCGTCGCGGCTGGCGAAGGTGCCGGTGCCCGGCGAGTACCAGCGGGCCGTCATATTGACCGCACCGGTATCACCATCGGTCCAGTCGCCCTGGTAACCGATGTTCGAGGTCTCCACCGACGAAGCCGTCACCTTGCCGAACGGATCGAACGTGCGCTGCCCATCGACGCCTGCGCCGAGGTACCGGCCCACCACGTCGCCGTGCTGGTCGGCGAACAGCATCTTGCCTGGCCCAGTCGCACCGACCGCTTTGTCCGATAACGCCGTGCCATCGGGCAGTCGGCTCACCAGCCGTTTACCGTCGGAAACCGTCTCGTTGGACGTACCCGCGTACTGGAAGGCCGTGCCATTGCGGTCGGTGACCCGGTCCAGGCTGTCGTACCGGTAGTTCGTCCCGCCATCACTCGCCAGCCGGTCGAAGGCGTCGAAGCTAAGTTTGCGGGTCTGGCCGTTCTCGGTGACCGAGGAAAGCGTTCCCCGCGCGGTGTAGTCGTAGGTCGCGCCGCCACCAGACCGCAGCCGGTTGCGTTCGTCGTAGGTGAAGGTCGTGTCCCCGGCCGAGATCCGGTTACTCGCCTTGTCCCAGCCGTAGCCGGTGGCCTTACCGGCCGGGTCGGTCCACGACGTCAACCGGCCCGCACCGTCGTAGTCGTAGCGGTTGGCCGCCGCACCGGCCGAACTGACCGAAGTCTTGGTCTTCAGCTTGTCATCGAGGTCGTACCCGTATTCCACGCCGAGCGGGGTACGCGGTGGCACACCCCCGTCATAGGTCTGCACCACCTTGTCCGACGACAATCTGCCGAACTCGTCGTAGTCGAGCTTGCGGGAGATCCGCGAGGCGACCGCCCGGTCGGTCACAGTGGACAGTCGACCCGCTTGGTCATAACCCTGATCCACGGTTCGACCGGTCAGCGAATCAGCAGTACTGGTCAGCCGTCCCGCACTGTCGTAGCTGAAGCTCGCGGTGCCACTGGCATCGGTGCGGGCGGCCAGCGTGCCGTCGCCGTTGTAGGAATACCTCCCATTGCCTGCTGCTCCGGCCGAGCCGATCAGATTGCCCCGGTCGTCGTACCCGTAAGTCGATTCCCCGGCAACACCGCTGACCTTCGTCGTCCGTCCGTCGGCGTCGTAACCAAAGGTCCGTTCGGTGGTCGCGACCTCGGCCCCCATGCCCTTCTCCACGGACAAGCGACCCTGGGCGTCGTACTCACGCACCCTGGTCACGCCACCCGGCGCGGTGTGCCGAACGGCTTCGCCACCCGCGTTGTACGCGGTGGTCCAGGTGCGTGCGGACAGTTCTTTCCCGTTGGCGGTCTCCGGATCGACCGTCGTCTCGGTGAGCCCCCAACTGTTGTAGGTGTAGTTGGTGGCCCGTTGCTCACCATCGACGAAGCGGCTTCGGTTACCCAGCAGGTCATAACCGAGCGAGGTCTCGATGGACTTGTTCGCGTCGATCCGTTCGGTCTGCGCCACCGGCCGGTTCAGCGCGTCATAACCGTGGGTGGTTCGCCGGCCTTCGGGCGTGGTGCGCGCTACGAGATTGCTGTTCTCGTCATATTCACTTGTGGTAGCGCGCTTTTCCTGGCCTCCGATGACATGCGCGGTACGGGTCGGCCTGCCGCGCAGGTCGTACGTCGTCGTGCTGATCAAGCCAGCCGCGTCGGTCACCGTGGTCGGTCTACCGAGGTCGTCGTAAGCCGTTGTCGTCACGCGGCCGGTGGCATCGGTCTGCTTCGCCATCTCGTCGGCCGCGTTGTACGTGGCACTGGACACGAAGCCCTGCGGCGTTCTGGTCGACGTGACATTGCCTGCGTCGTCGTAGCCCAGCTCGGTGGTGTAGTAAGCGGTCGGCCCTGGGAATCGGTCGACCTCGGTGGCGGTGATCTGCCGCCCTAGCTCGTCGTAGGTGAACCTGCTCTCTGCCCCACTCGGACTGGTCTTCGAGACGAGTTCGCCGTTGCGGTCGTAGCGGCTGATCCCCACATTGGGGGCCGCACCGACCTTGGGCAGCGTGATACTGCGTATCCGGCCGTAGGGATCGTAGCTCTGCTCGGTGACTCGTCCCAGCGAGTCGGTGGTCTTGGTTGGGTTACCGGCCCGGTCGTACTCAGTGGTCGTCCTGGCGTCACGGATGGTCTGGCCACCCGGCGGCGTGTAGTCGGGCAACACCCCACCGGTCGGCCTGCCCATCGCGTCGTGTTCGGTCCTGGTTACCCCACCTGAACTGTCACGAGCCTGAGTGATCTCGCCAAAAGCATTACGCCCCAATACTTCCGCACCAACGAAGCCAGCACGTTTGACCCCATTCACCCAGGCATCGACCGGCGGGTTCGTGGTGGAGACCAGTTGACCGGCCGGGTCGTAGGCGTACCTGGTGCTATGCAGGCGACGGTCCGTCATCTGCTTGAGCAGACCGCGCTCATCTCGATCGTACACAGTGGACAGTGCAACCCCAGAACCGAGTTCAGCATCTTCTCTGGCGATCTGATTGGCGGGGTCGTATGTGTATCGAGTGACCTCGACGCGTCCCGGTGCAACCGCCCCGGACCTTTCGATCCGCTCGGCGTTCCCGTCGCGGTCCCGGAAGTAGGCTGTCGTACGCTTGAGCCCAGCCGGATCGACGGTACTGCGTGATTCATAACCTGCCGCGTCGTACTCCGTGGTTGTCTTGCGATCACCGGCGGTGATCAATTCGGTGACATTGCCGGCGGAGTCGTAACCACGCCGCTCCAGCACGACGTCTCTGGTCTGCTGATCCGGACCGACATAGCCGTTGCGGGTGGTGGCGGCCAGCAAGTCATCGTCGTAATAGCTATAGGCCGTGCGCCTGCCCATCGCGTCACTGACCGAGGACAGCCGGCCGACTGGGTCGTACTCCCGGAGTTCCAGGGTAAGTACGGTCGCCGCGGGGTTATCCGGGTCGACGTCCTTTCCGGACACATTCCTGGCGCGCAGTCGTCCCCGGTCATCGAACTGGGAAGTCCAGCTGAACCCTCGAACATCGGTGATTGTCTGCTCGAGGTTGTTGTTGCGGTACGACTTGGTTTCCCGGCCGCCGTCCGAGAACGTGGTGCTGGCCAGCCGATCGTGTGCGTCATAGCTGAACGTGGTGCTGCGGGTGGCGTCCCCGCCCTTGTCGACGGCCGTGGTGTCTCCGACGGTGGTTTCCACCGTATTTCCGTTGCCGTCGTAGCGATACCTGGTCACCTTGGCATGCGAGACGCCCGTGATCGGGTTGAGCACGGCGGGCTCGGTCACGGACTCGACCTGCGAACGGGCGGTGTAGGTGTACTCAGTGGTACCGAAGGGCGCGTCCGCGCCGTTGGTCACGCTGACCTTCTTCTGCCGTCCCAACTGATCGTAGCCATACTTGGTACGAAGGCCGGTCGGCGAACTGACCTCGGCGAGATCGCCGTTGCGGCGGTAGAAGTACGACGTGACCTGACCCCGCCGTCCCATGTCCTTGAGCAACAGTCCGGCCGGTACGGTGCCCCCATCGACCGCGGCCTCGGTGCCCTTTGTATAGCTGCGCGTTTCGATCGGCTGCCCGGACGCCCCCTGCGGCATAGGCAGAGTGGTCTGCTGCAACCTGCCCAGGGCATCGTAGGTATACGTCGTGCGGAACCGAGTATCGTCCGCGCCGCTGGAGCGGGCATCCGAAGTGGACTCAAGCTTGTCGGTTCGCGGATCGAGCCGGTCCGAACTCGGCTTGAGGTAGGTGGAATAGCTGGTATTACAAGAGTCCTTGGTGCGACAAGACTTCTCACTCAGCACGTTGCCACGGTCATCGGTGGTCTGCTCGGTCCGGTGACCATTCTCGTCGATCACCACCGACGAGAAATCCTTGGTGTTGTACTCGTATCTTCGGCTATGGCCCGAATGTGCACGCTCGACGAGCCTGCCACCGTTATCCGGGTCGAAGATATAGGTCCAGTCCGGATACGGCCCGCGCAACACCACGTTACGACGTGCGGTGGTCTTGTCTCCCACAGTAGTCTCGGTGACTTTCGGGGTATCCAGTCGCCATTCACGACCATCGTGGTCGGTCAGTATGGCAACGCGATCTTGCACGTCGTTGTAGGTGAGCTTGGCGAAGAGCCGGTTGTCCTGCGGCAGCGTGATGCTCGCGAGCTGGTCGATCGGCTGGCCGACCGCGTGATGCTGCTTGGCCGCCAGTGCCCCCAGCGGGTGCTGGTAGAATGCTACCTCGTCGATTGACCCCCCGAAGTAGAAGTCGGCACCGTTGGTAGCGGGCCAATCCTTGCCACTGCCCGCGCCGAGCACCAGGTGACCACGGTTTCCGTGGTCGACATAACCGTTGGCCTGACCTTGTTCGACGCCGTCCAGGTACATCTTCTGGTGGTCAATCGCCGCGGAAACCACCGCATGGTGCCAATTTCCGTCGTTAACCGGCCGTTTGCTGGCTACTTGCCGCGGACCGCTGACCTCACGCATGGAGAATCCGCCATACAGCAAGCCGTCGGTGCCGACATACAGCACCGGTGTGCTCTGCCCCGCGTGGTCGGAGAAGGCCCGATCCGCGTGCGCTATCAAGACACCATTGCGCGTGGTTTTGAACCACAGTTCGACGGCCAGCGACATGCTGCCGGTGGTGAGCTTCTCCGGCAGCGTGACAAAGCTACCGTTGCCGTCGAACGTCGCGGCCTTGTCGACGGTGCCACCCACCGCGCCGTCCGCCCCGAGCACGACGTTGTGGTACTTGCCGGCATTCGCGCCGTCGGCACGGGCCACCGCGTTCGCGGCCGTGTCACCGGTCGTCTCCGCTAGTCGCCAATATGCCTTCGGATTGTCGTCGATTACCGAACTGCGGTAATGCGAACCGACCTGGTAGCCGTAGGTAGTACAGTTCGGTGCCCCACCCGGCGCACACGCCTTGGTCAGCCGGTCGCCCTCGTGTGCGTAAGCCCAGACCAGTGGCTGCGCACCCGGCTCGGGCGCTTCGGTTTGTACCTTCTCGACATGCTTTCCCCGCCAAATCAACGAAAGCGAACGTTTGCTGACGTCGTTGGTGATCGCGACGACCTGGTCGCTGATGTTGTACTCCAGCCGTTCGGTCAACCCTGCCGGATCAATGATCGTGGCCAGCCGTCCCAGTGCGTCGAATTGCCAGCGGCTACCAGAGGCATCGCGCAGCGTGTAGACGGCATCGCGCTGGTTGTAGACCAGGGTGATGTTCTGGCCCGCCGGTGGGGCGTAGTTGCGTTGCTCGCCTGGACCGTCCGGGTTGCGTCCCAGCCGAACCTGCCGTCCGCTCGGAAAAGTGACGACCACGTTGCCGGAGCTGTCGCCGTCTTCGGCCAGCCGCATGTCCAGCCGGGAGGCCCAGCCGACCCCGAAGGCGGTGTCGCGGCGAGGATCGAGACTGTTGTAGGTCCTGGTAATAGTCAGGTCCGGCCCGACGGTGGGCACCGACACATCGGTGGTCGCCGTCGAGTAGTTCCCGATCTGCGGGTCGAGACCAGGCCCCTCAGTGGATCCAGGACTACCGGCCAAATGCGCGGTGATCTGCGGTTGCGGCACCCTTGTGGTCAGCACCAGTGGGCCGACCCAGTTGGGAGTCTCGGCCACGTTGTCATGCACCCGCACGGCCCAGTAGTAAGTACTGCTCCATTTCAGGGTGTTCCGAGGTGGTGCCCAAGACTGCCCGGTCCAGCCGGACTCCTGACAACCTTCGGTCAACTCCTGGTTGGCACAGATGACGAAGCGGTACTTCAGACCGCTGGCAGGCCAGTTGTCCGGATCGATACCCTCGGCGTAGAGCGTCGGAGTCAAGGACTCGACGGTCGCTCCACTGCCCGGCTGCTGCCGGTTACTGGTCGGCGGCACGTTTTCGACCTTGAGCCTGAACGTGCCGTACGGAACCCCGTACTCCTGGTTGAATGCACGCCCCTGTGGGTCGAACATGGTGATCTCTACGTCATAGACCGCCGGAACGAGATTCTGCAGCGGAACGATGAAGTTGCCCTTACCACCTGGCCCGATGTCGACGGCGGGCCCGGTGCCCTGCGAGGTAGCCACCACATTGCCGTCCTGCTTGACCACATAGCCGAGCCGGAAGCCTCCGCCAGCGGGCCAGAGCGAGGAGCCTTGATTGGTGACAACGGCACGTATTTCGCCGTGCCGGTTGGCTGTCGGCAAGGTTACACCGGTGACCTCGTATGCCGCGCCCTCCGAGGAATAGGTGACATCCAGGTACGGCTTATTGGCCGAGTCCACCGCGGCGAACCGTTTCCAGCCATGACTGTCACCCTCATTGGTGGCGCGCAGGCTCAGGCCATGAAACGGTGCGCCGTGAGTCCACTCGCTGACCCGGCGGGGCTCGAGAGGGAATGCCTCCCATGCCGGGTTGACACAGCTACCGGTCTTGCCCGCGTGCGCGAACTCCCTGGTGGACAGTGCTTCCCCCACCGCGGCTCCCGGCCAACGCATGGCCGCGCCTGACCACGGTTCGCTGACCTCGAAGACGGTGACGGGCCTCGGCTCGCAGGTCTGGGACTCGATGTTGTCCACTACCAGCGAGGCGCCCACCACATACTGGTTACGCAGTCGTGTCATGGCGTCGCTGAAACGCAGGTAGGACCGGGAAATGTCCTTGCCACCGTTCGAGCTGCCGACTTCCAGACCGGGCTCACGGGAGTGGTCGGCGGTACTGCCGGTCCGCACGAAGGTGTCGTCGGCATCGGCATCGAACCGCCCGGCCGAGGAGGTGACAACGACCGGGAAGACCCTGGCAGGGTCGTGCAGCCAGGCACTATCGACGTCGGTGCGCAACCGCCACGTGGCCGCGTCGAGTTTGTCCAACGTGTACCGCACACCTTCGGACCGCGCCGGGCGCCCGGCGGAGTCGACCAAATACCCGGTAGGTAGCAGGGCATGGACCTTGCCCTCATCGTCGACCAGATTTACCGCACCGGATGCGGGGTCCAGCCGGGGTTCGAGGCCTCTCGGCCGCAACAGCGAGGAGAACGACGTGGCGGTCTGCGGACCCGCCAGGACCAGGTCTTCGGTGAACCCGGTATTGGTCGCGGCGAACCGCAGATCGACGCCGGGAAGAACGCCTCGATAGCTGACCTTCGAGCCGTCCACCTCGGCGGGTGCGTCGGCCACGCTGTTCGGCCGGTAGCCGAGCCCATGCCGGTCATCGAAGGAGAGGTTCGCGGTGTTCTCAGCGGACATACGCCCGGCGAAGCGCACGTCGGCACGACCGGTCTTCGGCGTGAGCACGCCGCGCTCATCGGGCGCCAAGCCGAGATCGACCGGCCGTAAACTACCGTCCGGCTGACGTACCTGCTTGTCATCGGTGTGCACACGCAGCGTGCGGGTGCCATCCGCGTTGTGGAACGTTTGGGTGCGTTCGGTGCGCTCAGGGACCTGCTCGACACTGGTGTTCGCATCGAACCCGCCGCCTGTACGCGGCTGGGGGGCCACCGCGGGGGTGACCGTCTGTGGGCTGTGTTCGTATCCACGTATCTCGGGCAGGTGCGCTTGGTCGGGCACCGCTCCCGGTGGTCGCTCGGTGTTCCGGGCCGCCACCTCAAGACCCTGCGCCGCGCCGCCCGCACGGACATCACCAGCGGTACCGCTACGTTGACCGGGCGCGGACCCACTCGCGCCTGCAGGCAGCGGACCGGCTGGTGCCAGCTGTTCCACCGCCGATCCGGCAAGCGGCAGCACCACAACCAACACCAGCAAAACCGAGATCCATCGACTCATCGGCCAAACCGACATCGCCAAACCCCCATCAGCACCGCGCTACCTGGACATGCGCATGGGGTTGGACACAGCCCTCAGGTGCGCTCCGGCACTATCACTCCAGCTGACGTTGTCTGGTTCGAAGCTGATCGTTAGACAAACAACTCCCAGACAACCGCTGGGAAACACGAGGGGTAGGCAGCGCATGCCAAGACCGGAACGTCCGCTTGATCCGGATGCCGATCCAATCCAGCGCTTCGCCTTCGAGCTGCGGAAACTCCGGCAGCAGGTGGGCAGCCCCAGCTATCGGGTGCTGGCTCGCCTCGCGCATTACTCCCCCGCGACCTTGGCGGACGCGGCAGGCGGGCGGCGACTGCCCAGCCTCGCGGTCACCCTCGCTTACGTACGGGTGTGCGATGGCGACGAACAAGCCTGGGAAGCACGATGGCGGCACACAGCAGCCGAAGCCGAGGGCATTCCGGCAACACCGGACAACCACAGGGTCGCCGAGCCCGCGCCCTACCTCGGGCTCGCCCGGTTCGAACAAAGCGACGCGACAAAGTATTTCGGCAGAGAGCACCTTGTCGGCGAATTACTGGCCGCAGTAGACCAGCAGCGATTCGTCGCCGTCATCGGTGCGTCAGGGTCCGGTAAATCGTCTCTGCTGCGGGCCGGGCTGCTGCCCAACCTGGACTGCGAGACCCTGCTGATCACACCCAGCGAACACCTCGCCGACGAACGCCGCCTCACCGACGCGCTGACCAGCCACGGCGATCGAGAGTTCGTACTGGTGGTCGACCAGTTCGAGGAGATCTTCACGCTCTGCCAAGACGGTGCCCGAAGACAGGCGTTCATCGCAACACTGCTGGCCGCCACGAAAGAACCCAACAATCGGGCCAGAGTCGTGCTCGGGCTGCGGGCCGACTTCTACGGCCACTGCGCCAGACATCCCGAACTGGTGCCAGTCCTGAGAAACGGACAGGTTCTCGTCGCCACGATGACGACCGACGAGCTGCGGGCGATGATCACCCAGCCCGCGCATCGGACCGGAAACACGATCGAAGGCGCGCTGGTGTCCCGACTCATCGGGGAAACCTCCGGACAGGCCTGTGTCTTACCGCTGGTGTCGCATGCGCTGTTGGAGACCTGGCATCGACGCCGAGGCAATGCGCTCACCCTGGCCGGCTACGTTGCGTCGGGTGGTATCGCCAGCGCGGTCGCCAACTCCGCCGAGCAGGTCTACGCGGCGTTGCAGCCGTCCCAGCAGCGCCGCGCCAAGGACATCGTCCTGCGGCTGACCGCACTCGGCGAAGGTACCGAGGACACCAAACGCCGGATCGCGCGCACGGAACTCGACGACGATCCCGATACCGCGATCGTGCTGCATGCGTTTGCTCAAGCCCGGCTGTTGACACTGGGCGAGGACAGCGTGGAGATCGCCCACGAGGCGCTGATCAAGGCTTGGCCGCGGCTGGGCGACTGGCTGGCCGCGGATCGCGATGGCCTGCGGGTACGGCGGCAGCTGACCGAGGCCACCGATATCTGGGAATCGCACGATCACGATCCCGGCGCCCTCTACCGTGGCGTTCGCCTCGCGGCCGCACGTGAATGGATCGGTCGCGGCAAGGCCGTGCTCACCGTCCGCGAGAGCGCTTTCCTTGAAGCCAGCACGGCCGCGCAAGCCCGGTCCCGCAATACCGCCAAGCGGCACGCCCGGCAGTTCCGCTGGCTTGCCGCAAGCCTGGCCGTACTATTGGCGGCCGCGGTGGGTATCAGCATCGTGGCGGTCGCCGACAGCGAGGTCGCGACCTCCCGTCAGCTTGCCGCCGAGGCACAGAACGAGGCAGGCCGCGATGTCGCCAAGGCGATCCGGCTCGGCCTGGACGCCTACCGCACCCACCCCACCACCGAAGCACGCAGCGTGCTGCTCAGTTTGGCCTCGCGACGTGACTACCAGGCACGACTTGTGCCGCCCGCAGGGAACGTTCCCGACGCGGCGCTGTCCTCCGATGGCCGCTGGCTGGCCGCGGGTGGCGAACCAGGAAAAGTCGTACTCTGGGACGTCGCCTCGCGCAGCCGTAGCGTGGAATTGTCCGGGCAGTTCTCCTTGGCGCTGACGGCTACATTCAGCCGGGACGGGCAGCGGCTCGCCGTCGGCACCGACCGCGGCGAACTGTTGATCTGGAACATTCCCTCTCGCACCTTACTGGTCCGCGGCACGGAGCCCGGTCTGATCTTCACCAATCTCGCCTTCAGCCCAGACGGCCGGTCGCTGGCATCGATCACCGGCAAGAACCTCGAGACCAGCTTCTTCCGGCTCTGGGATCCGCTCACCGCGACGCCGGTGACCACGCTGGACACCCACCAAGGCTTCTACGCCAAGATCGCGTTCGCACCGGATGGCGGGACACTCGCCACCACCGAACCGAACGGGCAGATCACCCTGTGGGAGATGGCCTCCCGATCGCCCCGCGCGGCGCTACCCGGTGGGGCCGGGCCGGCCACGGCCGTGGCGTTCAGCGCCGACGGCCGGCTGATCGCCACCGCGACGAGCGCCCACACAATCCAGCTCTGGAACGCCGAAACCCGCGTGCTGCAAGCGGAGTTGCCCGGGCACCGGGCTGAGGTAACGAGTCTCGCCTTCGTACCGGAAGGCGGAAGGCTGTACTCGTCGGACGCCGATGGAACCCTGCTCGTCTGGGACGCCGTCAAGCACGCTCGGATCGGCCAGTTACGCACCGGTAAACCAGCGTGGCTCAGCCTTGGTGGGATCAGCCCGAATGGCCAACTCGTCGTCGGTATCGACGGCTGGTCCAGCTTTCTGGTCTGGGACCGGACTCAGCTACCGTTTCTCGGCCACACCGGCGCGGTCACCGGGGCCGCCTACGCACCGGACGGGAGAACTCTCCTCAGCGGTGGTACGGACGGCACGCTCCTGGCGTGGGACATCCAGCAGGGAGCCATAGCCACGGCCGTACCGAACGCAGTGAGCAGTACCGCCTTGTCACCGGGCCCGGTGTTCAGCCCGGACGGGAAGCTGTTCACCACCGTCAGCGGCAGCGCCGAGGTCAGCGTGTGGGAGACCAGCAGCCTGCGAAAGGTCATCACACTGTCCGGGCACGCTTCCTCCGTCCGCAAAGCAATCTTCAGCCCGGACGGGAAAACCCTCACCGTCGCCGACAACAGCCAGAGCCTCGTGCGATGGAACACTGCCACCTGGCAACGCACCGACGTGCCGCTCGGCGAGGTGACCGCGGTAGATATCAATTACAGCCCGACCGGGCGGCTCTTCGTTGTCGCCACTCATTTCGGCGCGATCCAGTTCAGAGACAGCGCCAGCCATATCCTTTTATCCACAATGGATACACATGCAGGTCTGATCAGCGCGGTCGCGTTCAGCCCGGACGGAAACACCGTGGCGACCGCGGCTCAGAACGGCACCATCACCTTTTGGGACACCACAGACCCCGCCAGGCCGAGGCACCTCAGCGATATTTCCAGCTACACCAGCCTGATCCACACCATGGCCTACAGTCCGGACGGCAAGAAACTCGCGATCGCCAGTGGCGACGAGACCGTAGCGCTATGGGACACCGGCGACCGCAGCCGATGGGCCACCCTCACCGGACATACCGAGCCGGTCACCTCACTGGCGTGGAATGCCGATGGAACCACGCTGGCCAGCGGCAGCAAGGACCACAGCATTACCCCGTGGACGATCGACACCGAGGCAGCGACCCGGAAGCTGTGCGACGTCCTCGCCCATAACTTCCCCGGAACTCAGCCTGCCCCGCAGATTTGTGCCGAGTGAGAACAAGCCTGCGGAGAGATCGGAAACTGAGGCGAGGTCAATGCTGGTGCCGGTCGCGGTGATGACGCCAACACCGGCCAGGCCGGTGACGATTCCGCCGACGGCGGTCCAGATACGAGCGGCCGAGCGCGCGGCGGCCCCCAGCGGGAACTGGTCGGTCATGCTGCGGTCCCCGTCCCTTTAAACCTTTACGTTGACGCGATGCCATCTGCTCGTCGACAGAAGCGAGCGTTTGAAGTCATTGGTTCAATGAATCGGGCTGGGAACGATCTCCGATGTGCATGCCGAGTTCCGCAATTATCCGAGCGAGGTCATACTCGAGGTTGTCATGACGCAGCCGCAGGTACTGACACTTGACGAGGTGACTGATGTCGTCGGGAAGCGTGGCGTTGGTCAGGCGTTCAACGTCGTTGATGAGGATCGGTATCACGCGTGTGCCGCGCGATAGGGCTTCTGCGATCTCGCGTCGCACCCAATCAGTCCGGTGGTCGACGGCCCTCCCGCCTGACTCGTGCGGTGTACTGAGCCAGCGAGGCCCGATGACGGCTACCAGCACCTGAGCGCGGCGGACTCCGTCAAGCAGCCCGAATTCGTAATTGTCCCCGGGGCGAATTGTTGTGCTGGCGTAGAAGACCACTGTGGTGCCGAAGCACCTGCTCAGTTCGCGCTGCAAGAGAGCCGCGAACCCCGGTTCGTCCTGTTTCCGGAAGTTGATGAATATCCCGCTCATGACGGCAACCACAGCACAGCATGGCGGCGTGCGACCGGCCGTGGCTGGACAGTTCGCGAAAGTGCGCCATCGCGTGCTTGCCCCGATGCTCGACGCTCCCCACACTGTGGCCCATGGGTGTCGACTCAGGTGGTGTGCAACCAGAGCGGGTTGTGGTCGCGCGGGTGTCGAACGCGATCACGGCCGACGACGTTCGTTTGATTCGCCGCCTTCTCGTTGATGATCTCCGGCGAAACTCGCCTATGTACGGATGGCGGTGCCTTCCCTCGGCGATCGCGCTGGCGGTTAGGGATCTGACCTGCGCAGAAGTCCGGACGGGCCTGGTGTTGTTGGCGATCCGGTGCAAAGCAACGGGTGCTCTCTCCGTGGCGGATACCCGACTGTGGATCGATTCAGCCGGATTGCGAGGTGTCCGGGTCGGTGTCCGGACGCTGGCCGAGCAGCTGCGGCTCTCCGTTGTTCGTGCAGTATTCGGCGAACTCGCCAGGGATATCTCCGCACCAGCGCTGATTGACCGCCTCGGCGGTGAAGTCGCGGCCGATCAGGTCCGGTGTCGGAACCGGGGCGTCGCCAGGGATCGTGGCGCGTTTCCACGGCTTGGGGTGTCGACCTCGCAGACCGGCGTCGCGCATGAGCCGCCAGACCCGCTTCGGGGACACGGCGTGCCCGAGCGGGACACGCCCAGCTCGCGGCACATGAACTCGACAGGGAAGCCATCGGAGTCCGCCCAGTCCGCGATCGCAGCGAATTTCACTGCTTGTCTCATCCGAACCAGGTCGCTACTTTTTGCGAACTCGACCTGCATCTTCAGCTCGGCGTTCTCCGCCCGCAACCGCTCCAGCTCGGCTCGTTCGGAATCCTCCAATGGCTTGCCTGCCGAGTCGTCGGACTTCCTGACCTTCTTCACTCAGATGATCTTGACTTCGGGGACGTACAGAATCCAGCGCCCGCCGGCGTCCCGGAACTGTTGTTCCTTCGCCATGATCTCCTCCGCGTGGTTCCAGGCGAAGAGCAACGCATAGTCAGGATAGGGGTCGGCGAACGCCGTGACCGGACGGACCGGCAGGTGCGAGCCGGGGGTGAGCCTGCCCTGCTTGACCAACGTCGTGTCACAGACGAACGGCACCAGGTCAGGGCCGATACCACAGTAGTTGGCAACGGTCGCGCTTTTCGCGGTCGCGCCGTAGGCCACCACCCGGCTGCCCTCGTCGCGCAGCCGGCGCAGGAGGGCGATCAGATCGTCCCGCACCTGTCCGACCGCGTCCGCGAAGTGGTCGAAGGTGGTGCGCTCGGCAAGGCCCCGGGCCTGTTCCTCGGCCAGCAGCTCGGCCGTCGCCGCGGAGGGGGTACGGCTCCCGGCACGGGCGATGGTGTAGCGGACCTCGCCACCGTGCACGGCCAGCCGCTCGACGTCGACCAGCTCGAAACCGAACCGCTGCGCCATCGCTCCCACGGAACGAACCGTGAAGAAGAAAAAGTGCTCGTCATAGATCTGGTCGAAAGCGGTGCGCTCCACGATGTCGCCCAGATACGGGTCCTCGAACACGAAGACACCCGCTGCGGACAGCAGCGCGTCCACCCCACGGAAGATCGACTCGATGTAGGGAATATGGCAGATCGTGTTGGCCGCGTAGATGACGTCCGCGGGCCCTTCGGCCGCGCGGATCTTGCTTGCCGACGACTCCTCGAAAAAGTCGGTACGCACCCGCACACCCTCGCTCCTGGCCAGTTCGGCGACACCACCGGACGGCTCCACACCGAGGTGCCGAACGCCGGCCTCACGAATGGTCTTGAGCATGATGCCGTCGTTGCATCCGATCTCCACGATGAAGGGATCGGCGCCGGTCAGTTCGGTCTCGAGAAAGTAGTGGGCGGTCTTGGCGAAGTGTTTGCTCATCACAGCCGAACCCGAGGAATGATAAGGATATTCCTGGTGGAACATGCGGTCGCGGGGCACTTCCTCGACCAGTTGTACCATCGTGCAGGACTCACATATTCCCACCGCCAGCCGGAAGAAGAACTCAGGCGTGCTGTCGTCGGGCTTCCGGAAGGCATCGGAAAGCGGTTGACGACCAAAATCAATGAACTCGGAGAGAGAACCGGCGCACACGCGACATTCGATCATTTTGGCAGCGTACGGCCACTCACGCAGAAGAACACTAGAGCGTCGCTAGTGCACCCGCCCTTCAGTGATATACGAGTTTTCCTGGAGGAAGCCAATGCCCGGTTTCTAGGATCATCTGGTTCGCTCGGCGAGGATCACAGGACTCCAGGGAGACAAGGCGCATCCATGACCATTCTCGTGTGGGACTATTTGCAGGAGTACGAGAAAGAACGCGGGGACATCCTCGACGCCGTCCAGCAGGTCTTCAGCTCCGGCCAGCTCGTGTTCGGCAAGAGTATGCGGGGCTTCGAGGAGGAGTTCGCCGCATATCATGGTGTTTCGCACTGTGTGGGTGTGGACAACGGTACCAACGCCATCAAACTCGGCCTGCAAGCTCTCGGAGTCGGACGCGGCGACGAGGTGATCACGGTGTCGAACACGGCGGCTCCCACCGTGGTCGCCATCGACGCGATCGGCGCCATCCCGGTGTTCGTCGACGTCCGCGAGGACGACTACCTGATGGACGTCGGCCAGGTCGAGGCAGCCATCACGCCGAGGACGAAGTGTGTACTGCCGGTACACCTCTACGGCCAGTGCGTTGACATGGAACCCCTGAAGGCATTGTGCGCCCGGCACGGCCTGGTCGTACTCGAGGACTGCGCGCAGTCGCACGGCGCTCGCTACAACGGGCTGCTCGCGGGCACGATGGGCGACGCCGCTGCCTACTCGTTCTACCCGACCAAGGTCCTCGGCGCCTACGGTGACGGCGGCGCCACGATCACCTCGGATAGCGTGGTCGAGCGGCGGCTGCGGCGGCTGAGGTACTACGGCATGGAGGACCGGTACTACGTCGTCGAGACACCTGGGCACAACAGCCGCCTTGACGACGTACAAGCCGAGATTCTGCGCCGCAAGCTGCGTCGCCTCGACGCGTACATCGCGGGCAGGCGTGCGGTCGCCGAACGCTACGCCGAGGGCCTGGGCGACACCGGTCTCGTGCTACCCACGGTCAACCAGAGCAACAATCATGTGTACTACCTGTACGTTGTGCGCCATCTGCGGCGGGACGACATCCTGGAAGCGCTCAAGGCCTACGACATCGTGCTCAACGTCAGCTACCGATGGCCCGTGCACACGATGTCCGGCTTCGCCCATCTCGACCAGGAGGCTGGTTCGTTGCCGGTGACCGAGAAACTGGCCGACGAGATATTCTCGCTGCCGATGTATCCCTCGTTGTCGCCAGATGCACAGGATAAGGTGATCGACGCCCTGCGTCAGGTTCTGGCGGCGCTCTGACCCAGAAGTCTCGCCGCACGCACGAGAGAACGGACGACCGATTCCGGCACGTCCGTTCGTCTCGCGCACTGGTGCCCCGTCAGGTCTCCGGTCCGAATGCGATCGAGTCGAAGCTGTCCGGCTGCGCAAGCGGAATGACCTCGAACCGCAAATGCGGGCTGAGCGGGTTGGCGTACAGTACGGACAACAGCTGTTCATGCGAGTCGACGTCGTAGATGTTCAGGCCACCCGCGGCCCCGACCCGTATCCAGCTGTGCCTGATGATCCCCTTTTCCACCAGACCCCGGGTGTACCCGAAGCCATCCGGTAGCCGCCGACGGAATTCGTCCGCGCTGATTCCGGTTGGGTCCTGCGTTGCCAGAACGGCGAACAAGGCCATCTGTTCCTCCTCTTTCAGGATTTCCCCGCCGCGTGGCCGCTTTCCTGCCATTCGGCTTGCGTCGGGCGCGGCATCCGGGCTCGCTCACGCCCGCCGCTCCGCGTAGTCCTTGGCGTGTGCGAGTGTCGTCAAGCTGTTGGTGCTCAACGCGTTCCTGACATAGTCGCGGGCGTCCTCCACGGTGGCCGTTGCTCCGAGAATCGTGGAGATGTTCGCCGGGTTGATCGCCACCGTGTGCTGTGAAGTGACCGAAACCAGGTCGTCGTGTTCCTCGAACAGCCACTGTCCGGTGTGCAGGTCCATCAATGCAGGCACCACGACCTGCTTGTACACGATCTTTCTGCCTGCGAAGCACACCCGTACCGACTTGGTCGTGTGCACCGCCCCGTCCTTGGTCTCGGTGTCCATCTCCAGCAACTGCAGCCCGGGGCTGCTCTCCGACAACGACACCTTGGCAACGTGTGGCAGCCGCTCCGGCCACAGGTGCGCCTCGTTGATGAAGCCGTAGACGTCCTTTGCCGACCCGTCGACCGACACCGTGTCCGCGAACGAGAACGTCAGGTCGTCCCCGTCGATGGCCCGCTCGGCGTTGACCTTCAACGCCGCCAGTTCGGCGGTGCTGTTGCGGTCCACCGCGCGCTCGATCCAGTCCAGTTTCACCGGATCGTCGTCGGCCGCTCGGTAGTCGTGCAGCAACCGAACCCGGCATTCGGTCGCCGATCGGGGTTCGACCAGCCACGTACCGCCCATTTCGGCGACCGGTGGCTGCGAACGCTCCTGCCGGAACTCGACCCGGAGCGCGGCCGGGTCCAGTCGGCGGCGCGAGGTCCAGGTCTTCGCCTCACCGTTGGCGGTGGCCCAGATCTGGATCCGCTCGTCCGAGCCAGTGTGTTCCAGGCGGTCGGCGTGCACGGTCGGCGGGAAGAGCCGCGGCCAGTTTCGTACGTCCGCGATGAGTTGGTAGACCGTGTCCGCCGCGGCGGACACGAGGATTTCGTGCTGTGCCTCACGGGCATCGGACTGCGACATGGCATCTCCTTGTCGATTGTCGTGCTTCCGGGCTGACCTGGTGCCCATGTCCCGGTCAGAAGTTGCCGAGGCCACCGCAGACGTTGATGGCCTGAGCGGTGATCGATCCCGCTGTGCCGGAGACCAGATAGCCGACCAGCCCGGCGACCTCGGCCGGGGTGGAGTAGCGACCCAATGGGATCTTCTCCTGGAAGCGCTCGAGGATCTCTTCCTCGGTGGCGCCCCACGCGGCCGCATATCCCTGCCGCACCCGCTGCGCCATGGGAGTTTCGACATAGCCGGGACACACGGAGTTCACGGTGATGCCGGTGGTGGCCAACTCCTTGCCCAGTGCCTTGGTGAAGCCGACCACCCCGTGCTTCGACGCGGAGTACGGAGCTCCCAGCACCACCCCCTGCTTGCCGGCCGTCGAGGCGATGTTGACCACCCGGCCGCGGTCCTTCGTCAGCATTCCGCCGGTGGTCAGCACCTCACGGGTCATCCGGAACACGCTGTTGAGGTTGGTGTCGATGACGTCGAACCACAGCTCGTCCTCGATCTCCGCGGTGACGCCGCCGCCGCTGCGACCGGCATTGTTCACCAGGATGTCCACTGGCCCGTAACGGTCGACCGCGGCCGTCACGTACCCTCGCACGTTGTCGGCCGACCGAACGTCGCAGGCAGTCCCGTCGACCTCGAAACCGGATGCCCGCAACTGCTTCACCGTCGTGTCGACGTTGGCCGCATCGCGTGCGCAGACGAAGACGCTGATCCCCTGCGCGGCGAGGTTTTCGGTGATCGCCAGGCCGATACCGCTGGTGGCGCCGGTGACAAGAGCCACTCGCCGCTCAGGATCCGACATTTTTCCTCCCAAGACCTTCGATGAGGGCGGGCACATCCGATGTGAAAACCGGGATCGAGCATTCAGCTCAGGAAAGGAACGCGGCTCCGTCCAGCGGCAGCACGATGCCGGACGCGTAGCCCGCCTCGGGTTTCGTGAGCTGCATGATCCACCAGGCGATCTCTTCCGGCCTGCCGGTCCGGCCCGCCGGTATGCTCGCCCGCCGCTGCTCCAGGTGGCGCGCGTTCTCCTCCGGGCTCCAGCCCATTCGTTCGCCGATACCCGTGTCGATCACGCCAGGGGCAATGGCGACCACCCGGATACCGCGCGGTGCGAGTTCGACCGCCCAGGTCCGGGTCAGAAAGTCGAGCGCGACCTTTCCCGCGCCGTATACCGACATTCCCCGCCAACCACGACGGCCGAGGGATCCGGCGGTGCTGATGTTGACCACCGTGCCACCACTTGCCTCCAGTGCCGGAAGCGCGCACTGCGTGAGAAAGAGCGGAGCGTACAACGTGGTCGCGATCTGCTTTTCCGTCGCGGCCCTGTCGATCTCTCCGAGAACGGCGGGAGAGATGACCACGGCGTTGTTGACGAGCACGTCGATTCTGCCGACTTCCCGCTGGGCGAAGTTGACGATCTTCTCCGGCGCGTCCGGCTCGCTGATGTCGGTCACGAGGTAGCGAATACGACGGCACCCGGCTGCGGTTTCCGCCAGGGTCGACTCCGAGCGGCCGACGATGAGGACATCCGCCCCGGAATCGGCGAAAGCCCGTGCGGTCGCCCGGCCGATCCCCGTGCCACCACCGGTGATGACCACGCCACTCCCCTGGTCGCTCCCGCGCGTTGGCCTCATGACGGCAGAAGATAGCGGCCGGCGCCCGAATCGGGGTCAAGCGACAATGAGCGACTTCTGTACCCCGCCATCACCGGGCTCCGTGGCGCGCGGTGCGTTCTTCGAGTTCCGCGACGATGTCGTTGGGGTTCGGGATGGCCAGCAGTCCGCGGCGATCACGTTCGGCTTTCTCCCGGAATTCCGGTTCATCCAGCAATCTCAGGAGTGAACTTCGCAGTGTAGCCGCAGTGAGTTCGCCCGGATCGACGAAGAGGCCGATACCTCGGCCTGCCGACTCCCTTGCCTTGGCATAGGTGTCCCAGTCGTCCTGGTTGGGGACGATGAGCTGTGGAACACCAGTGGCGAGCGCCGTTCCGAACGCGCCCTGGCCGCCGTGGTGGATGATTGCCGAGCAGGTCGGCAGGAGCACGTTCAGCGGAACGAAGTCGACCAGGCGAACGTTCTGCGGAATTTCCGGAACCTGCTCGACCTGTTCCGCGGTCAGGGTGGCGACCACCTCGACATCGAGACCCTCCACAGCTTTGATCATGTCGGCGACCGGCAATGTGTCGCCGCCGATGACCTCACGCCCCGACACCCCGAGCGTCAGGCACACCCGGGTTCGGGCCGGCCGTCGGTGAACCCAGTCCGGGACCGACGACTGGCCGTGGTACGGGACGAAACGCATGGGGACGTAGTCGAGATCCACCGGTAGTCGCAACCAGGACGGCATGGTGTCGATGGTCCACTGGCCCACCGCCATGTCCTCGGTGAAGTCACAGCCGAACCGCGCCAGTATCGGTGTCAGCCATTCACGCAGCGGGTCGTCGCGCAACTCGGGTGGCCTGCGCTCCAGCAGACGGGTGAAGGCGGTGCGCATGTTCGCCATGAAATCGAGTCCGAACAGCATGCGGGCGTGGGCGGCCCCGGTGACCTTGGCCGCGACCGCGCCGGAGAAGGTCAGGGGATCCCAGACAACCAGGTCCGGCCTCCACTGCCTGGCGAACTTCACGATATCGTCGATCGTCCGGTCGTCCGTCATGCTGGGCAACACCAGTGAGCTGTACACAGTGGAGACACCAAGGGTGTACTCCCAGGTGAGCTTCTCAGCACGCGTTTCGGAAATATCGATACCGAGGCTTTCGAACGACTCGTCGCTGTCAAGCTCCTCGTGCAGTTCTTCGTAGGACTCTTCCAGCTTGAGTTCTTCGCCGATCGGCACCGCGATCAGACTGGCCCGGGTGATCTCGTCCACGAGGTCCGGCTGGCTGGCCACCCGGACCTCGTGGCCCGCCGTGTGCAGTGCCCACGCCAAGGGCACCATGCTGTAAAGGTGTGGTTTGGCCGCGAAGGTGGTGAACAAAACGCGCATCAGGCTTCCTAACCGGAGAGGAGATCCGCACTACGCCGGAACGACCGTCAGAGGTAGCCGCTTGACCCCCTGCATGCTGTACGGGTCGTGGTACTCGATCTGTTCCTCGGGCGGAACGACAAGCCGCGGGTACCGGTCCAGCAGCTGACCCAACGCGACTTTGGTTTCCAGCCTGGCAAGGGGGGCGCCGAGGCAGAAATGGATTCCCTTGCCGAACGCGAGATGATGGTTCGGCGCCCGCCGGATATCGAACAGCTCCGGGTCGGAGAACACCTCGGGATCCCGGTTCGCCGAGCTGATCCACACATCCACCATCACGCCTTCGGGGATCTCCCTTCCGCCGATGGCCACGTTCTGTTTCGTGACGCGGTCCACCCACGGAAACGGCGAACGATAACGCAGCACCTCTTCGATCATGCTGTCGGACAAGCTCGGGTCGGCACGCAGATCCGCGGCCGCCGCGGAGTTCCGGCCGAGACACATCACCGAGTTTCCGAGCAGTGCGGTCGTGGTCAAATGGCCGGCGACCAGAAGCAGCGAAAGGAAACCGATGATCTCCTGATCCCCGAGTCGTCGGCCTTCCTCTTCCACCGCAAGCAGTTTGCTGATCAGACCATCGTCCGGCCGCGCGCGATGACGACGGATATGGGCCAGGAGGTACTCGTTCATCTCGTTGATGACCGGCACCATGGCCTCGACACCCGCTTCGCTGAGGATGGCGTCGACACCGTTGTCGACCAGCATCGTCGAGGCCCAGTTCTGGAACATCGACCGGTCCTCGGCCGGCACCCCGAGGACTTCGGCGATCACGATCACCGGCAGCGGATAGGCGAGGTCGGCGATCAGGTCGAACTCGTCCTGGTCACGCACGGCGTCGAGCAGTTCGGTGGTCACGGCCTCCAGCCGGGGCCTGAGTCCAGCGACGAACCGTGGTGTGAACACCTGGCTGACCAGTCCCCGCAGATGCCGGTGCCGCGGTGGGTCCATGCCCTGGAAATTGCCCTTCTGGAAGGCTTCCAGCGCCTCGTTCTCCGGAATGAAGGCGCTGAGGTCGTTGGAGAAGACCGTGAAATCGGTCAGCACCCTCCGGGCGTCCTCGTACTGGAAGACATGCCATCGTCCGGTTCGCTCGTCGAAGCTGACCGGTTCACGTCGCCGCATGTCACTGAGCCAGGCGATCATGTCGTCCATGTCACGGGCCGTGCTGGGAGTGGTCGTCATATCGCCCTCTCTCGCTGGATGCCTGACCTGGTCACCCGTGTACCGAGTCCTTCAGGACACCGACGAGCACCCCACGGCCCGACAGCCCGCCGGGCAGTCGTTCGACCGTGCAACCGGCCTGGACGAACGAATCCTCGTACTGCTCCCCGGTGAAGAGGGTCACCCGGGTCGTTTCGGTCAGGTGACGAATCCCTGATTCCGATTCGGCCACCAGACACTGCACTTCGATCACCGCCGCATCGCCATCCCGGGTCGAATGAGACAGTCTGCTCGCAGCTCGCCCGTCGACCGCGACGGAGTCCGCGGTGACGAACCCCGGAATGAACGAGTCCGCGGACCAGAACGGCTCGACCAGGACGACTCCGCCGGGATTGAGATGGCGAGCGAAGGAACGCAATGCGGAGTTCAGGTCGTCAACGGTCGGGAGGTGCGCGATCGAACTGAACAAACAGGTCACCACGTCGAACTTGCGCCCAAGATCGAACTCGCGCATATCGCTCTGATACAGACGCACTCCGGGCAACTTCGTCTCCGCGAGCGCCAGCATCCGGCCGGAGATTTCCAATCCCTCGACATCATCGAGTTCTTCACGGAAGTGCAGCAGGTGGCTCCCGGTCCCGCAGGCGACATCAAGCAGTGAGCTCACGTCGGGTTTGCGGGACCGGATGAGGTCGAGGGCGGTCTTCGCCTCTGCGACATAGTTCTTCCCCCGGCCGCCGTGGATGAAGTCATACACTTCGACGTACTCTTCTTCGTAGATCTTGTTCTCCTGCATGTGTCCCGCCTTTGCGGTGTTCGTTCGAGTGGGATTGGGTCAACGGTGTTCGACCGTCAGTTTCTCGAGAAGAGGCACGAAGTCGTTCGGACTCGGTTCCGCCAACGTTTCCTGGCGCAGTCTTCGGGCGGCCAGGGTGAACGACGGGTCCGTAAGCAGAAGCTCGACCTTCGCCCGCAAGGCGGCTGCCGTCAGTTCCGCCGCCGGGACACCGAACCCTGCGCCGAGCGCGGCGATGCGTTCGGCGGTGACCATGGTGTCCCATCCGTACGCCAGGATGATCTGTGGCACTCCGTGCAGCTGCGCCGTCGATCTCGTGCCACACCCGCCCTGGTGCACGATCGCGGCACAGGTGGGCAGCAGGTCGTTCATCGGGACGAAGTCGACCACTCGGGTGTTGTCCGGAACGTTGGGTACCTGCGCACGCTGGGAGGCATCGAGTGTCGCCACGACCTCCACGTCCAGATCGGCCATGGCGTCGAGGACTTCGCTGAGCGAGACTATGGTGTGGCCCATTTCGCGTGCGGTCAAGCCGAGCGTCAGGCAGATCCGGGGCCGGTCGGGCGGCGTCCGCAGCCAGTCCGGCACGGTCGAGGGCCCGTTGTACGGGACGTAGCGGACGCCGGTGGTGCGCAGTCCGAGATCGAGGCGCGTGCTGCGTGGCGTGGTGTCGATGGTCCACTGCCCGGTCAGCAATTCTTCGTCGAAGTGGCGGTCGTAGCGCTGCAGAACGGTTTCCAGCCACTCACCGGTCGGGTCCTCCCGGTGTTCCGGAGCCTGGAGCGCGCCCTGCCGCAGGAACTCCTGACGGGCACGCAACGCGATGTCCGGCCCCCAGATGAGGCGCGCATGTGCTGCCCCCGTGACTTTCGCCGCGACCGCGCCGGCGAACGTGAAGGTCTCCCAGACCACCAGGTCGGGTTGCCACCCCTGGGCGAAGTCGACAAGATCGTCGATCATCGGAAAGTTGTTCATGGTAGCGAGCAGCGCGGAAACCATGACGTTCTCCACGCCAAGCAGGTGTTCCCAGGTCCACTGTGCACGGTCGCGGCCGGTGAAATCGAAACCCTTGACGTGTTCGGTGCCCTCCTCATGAACCATCTCGAGCAGGTCCGGCGCCCAGGGGTCGTTGCTGGACCAGTCCGTTGGCCCCACCGGTACCGCGGTCAGACCGGTCTGCGTGATCGTGGGGACCAGGTCGGGCTGGCTGGCGACGCGGACCTCGTGCCCCGCCGTACGCAGGGCCCACGCCAACGGCACCATCGGATAGTAGTGCGTGTTGTGCGCGAAGCAGGTGAACAGCACCTTCATGGGAAGTCTCTTTCTCTACCAGATGGTCACCAGGTATTCGCCCCAAAATGAACCTGGTTCGCGCAGTTTGGTGACCACGTTGCGGCCGAGTCAATTGACAAGACTCGACACTAGGGAGACTGGTTAGAGGGGTACTGAAGAAGAGCTGAATACAGTTGACTCAGCACACGGCCACGCTGAACTTCTTCAGCGGGGACATAGCGGGATACGAGGAGTGTTCCAGCGTACGTGTCTAGCGTGTGCTTCCATGGCTGGATTCACCACGGCAAACCAGATCGATCCGCGGCACTTCGACGACAGTGAGCTGAGCCTGCATCTGCTTACCGCCCGCGGGCTGCAGTGGATGTTCGGCTGCTACGGCGACGATCCGTATGCGTTGATACTTCGCGCTGAAAGCGACGAGCCGCACACGTTGCACCAGCAGATCCGGCAGCGGAGCGCACTGACCCACAGCAGGGTCGGAGCGTGGGTCACCGGCCGGTACGAACTCGCCGCCGAGGTCCTGAACGATCCGCGACTAGGCGCCCGCCTCGCAGGCGGCACGGTACCGGAGCCGGTCTCGTTCTACGCGTTCGAAGGCCTGGAACTGAGCCATCTACTGACACTCGATCACCAGCTGATCGAGCTGGAACGGAACGACCACAATCGGTTGCGCGGCCTGACCGATCCCGTACTGGGCCCGGCAGGACTGCTCGGTCGTCGGGCCGTGCTGGAACGAAACTGCCAGGCCGTGCTCGGCCGCATCGGCCCTGAGTTCGATCTGCTGGCCGACTTCGCCCGGCCACTCGCGGTGGGAGCCGTGGCCGACCTCGCCGGCCTGCCGAATGGCAAGCGTGAGTTGTTAGGCAGGCTGTGCGCTGACGCCGCAGCCGCACCCGATGCGCTGCTGTGCCCGCAACAGCTCGAAACCACCCGACGGCTCACGTCCGCGGTCGACGGCATCCGCGACCTGTTCGCCACGCTGATCGCAGCTCGTGCAGTGGGTACTGACGATGATCTGCTCAGCGAACTGTCGCGCGCGGCGGCGAGTGCCGGGAGGCAAGCCGACGAGGTGCTCGCCGCGTGGATGCTGACCGCGGTCGTCGGTGTCGACGTCACGGCGAACCTGATCTGCAACACCACCATGGCGTTGCTCGAGTTCCCGGAGCAGTGGGACCTACTCAGGGAAGCGCCTGCCCTCGCCCCGATGGCGGTGGAAGAAGCCCTCCGCTTCGACCCACCGGTGCGGCTGGAGAGCCGGATAGCGCACGAGGACGTCGAACTGGCAGGCCAGGCGGTGCGGGCAGGCGAGCAGGTGGTGGTGCTGGTCGAGGCCGCCAATCGCGATCCGGACAGCTACCGCGACCCGGACAGCTTCGACATCGGCAGGCAACCCGAGGTACCGCACCTCGCACTGACCGGCGGCATGAACAGCGCGTTCGTCGCACCTTTCGCCCGATTGCAGGCAGAAGTAGCCATGCGAGCGGTCGTCGACCGCTTTCCGAACCTCCGCATGGCGCCCGCGGGAGTACTGCGCAGACTGAGGTCGCCGGTCACTCGCGGCGTACTGCGGTGCCCGGTGGTGAGCGCCTGATCGGGCGGACCACCACCGGGCCGCGGTGTCAGTTCTTCCGGTGGTAGAGGTACATCGTTGTCGGGGCGAACACCGCGATCACGACGGCCGAGGACAGGAGCACGAGGCTGATCTGCCAGGGGGTCGCCGTTCCGTGCATGAGGCCCCGGGCCGCGGTTGACGCGTGACTGATCGGGTTGAGGTTGACGATGGTCTGCATCCAGGTCGGCATGGTCAGCGAGCTCACGAAGATGTTGCTGGTGAACACCAAGGGAAACATCGTGATCATGCTGGCGAAGGCGACCGACTCGGGTTGCTTGACGAGCAGACCGATGGTGGTGAAGATCCAGCCGATGGCGAACGCGAAGAGCAGGATGAGCAGGATCGCCAACACCGCACCGAGAACCCCGGCGTCCGGCCGGAATCCCAGGGTCAGTCCCAGCACGATGGTCAGGAGGAGCGCGATCAGATAGCGCCCGATGTCCGCGATCATGGTTCCGACCACGGCGGCAGGCTGCCAGAACGGCAGTGTCCGGAAGCGGTCGAAGATTCCCTTGGCGATGTCTGTGTTCAACGCCGTCCCGGTGCTCGCGGTGATCATCACGACGGTCATCACCAGAACTCCGGGCAGGAAGTACTGCAGGTATTCCCCTGTCGATCCGGCGAAGGCACCACCGAACAGGTAGTTGAAGATCAGCAGGAAGATCACCGGCATGAAGAGAATTTCGATCAACTGCATGAAGATGGTGTGCTTGATCTTCAACAGCGTCCGCCAGGACAACGTCAGTGACGCGGCAAGTGGGTTCGGCCGGGGCGGTCGTTTCCGGGCCGCCAGTGTTGAGCGCAGCTTGGCGTCGATTACCGGTTCGGTCGTGGTCACGGGGGTGCTCATGCGGCGTCCTCTCCGGTGGTGGTGTCCTGCGCGGCGCGATGCCCGGTCAGCGCGAGGAAGACCTCGTCGAGACTTGGCTGGCCCAGTGCGAAGTCGGCGACGTCCACACCGGATCGGGCCAGTGCGCTCAGTGCCTGCCCGACTCGGTCGGCGTCAGAGGTGGTCACCGAAAGCGCCGCGGGTTCGGGATCCAGATGTATCGGCGCCGCAAGGGTTTCCGACAGCACGCGTTCCGCGGCGGGCCGTTGGTCCGGGTCCCGTAGCCGGACCCGGACCGTGCCCGACCCGATCGATGCCTTGAGCTGACCGGGCGTGCCGTCAGCGATGATCTTGCCCTGATCGATTACGGCGATCCGATCGGCCAGATGATCGGCCTCCTCGAGGTACTGCGTGGTCAGCAGGACAGTCGTCCCGGTGGAGACGATCGCTCGGACGATCGCCCAGAGTTGGGCGCGGCTGCGCGGATCCAGCCCGGCGGTCGGCTCGTCGAGGAAGAGCAACTCCGGCGTGACGATGATGCTCGCGGCGATGTCGAGCCGTCGTCGCATACCACCGGAGTACGTACTCGCCCCGCGGTGGCCGGCCTGATCCAGGCCGAACGCCTCGAGCAGATCGGTCGCCCGCTGTTTGGCCTCGACTCTGGAGTGACCGAGCAACCTGGCGATCAGCACGAGGTTCTCGTACCCGGTGAGGTCCTCGTCAACCGAGGCGAACTGCCCGGTCAGGCTCACCAGGCTGCGGACCGCGTCCGCCTCACGCTCGAGATCGAGCCCGAACACCCGAGCCGTGCCCGCGTCGGGCCGGAGAAGCGTGGCGAGCATCCGGATGGTGGTGGTCTTCCCTGCCCCGTTGGGCCCCAAGAAGCCGTACACGGTGCCTGCGGGTACGGCAAGGTCGACACCGTCGACCGCACGAGTGTCGCCGAAAGCCTTGACCAGACCAGATGCCTCAATGGCCAGCGTTGAACTCAACATTCCCTCCAAGAATCCGAACCAGAACAATGACCCGAAAAAGACGCGACCAGTAACTCAAGAGAGCACGACAATGCCCTGCGAGTGGCCTGGATATGTCGCAGATCCGGTCGACCTTCTTGCGCTTTCATCAATGTCAGAACGGGGTACATCAAACGGTCCTTTACGGCGAACTCAACTGGGCTCATCGCCCGACCGGGACGCTACCCGGTTTCGCCACGGCTCGCCTATGAGTCGTTTCCGCCGAGGTGAGCATCATCTTCTCGGGGTCGCCTCACTGCTCTCCCGACACGTCATACGGCCGGGGATACAGGCATCCCCGGCCGTATGTGGCGGCTGTTCGCGATCCCGGACCGGATCAGGACCGAGGCTGAACGGAGTGATGTTCAGAATGCGCCGGAGCGGTCCGGTATTCGGCAGTCATCTTCTCGAGCAGTGGAACAAGGTCGTTGGGAGTCGGTTCGGCCAGGATCTCCGTTCGCAACTGCATCGCGTTCTCCGCGAACGACGGGTCGTCCAGTACCTTGATGATTTTCTCGCGGAGTGCGGACGACGTGAGTTCTTCCATCGGCATGGTCAGTCCTGCGCCGAGTTCCTCGATCTGCGCCGCCCGGACCGCGACCTCCGCGCCGTACGCGAGCGTGATCTGCGGGACCCCGTGCAGCTCGGCCGTCGCCCTGGTTCCGGTGCCCCCATGGTGCACGATCGCCGAGCAGCTCGGCAACAAGTCGTTGAGCGGTACGAATCCCGCCAGCCGGACGTTCCCGGGAAGCTCCGGCAGCGGATCGAGTTCCGCCGGATCCACAGTGGCGATGACCTCGGCGTCGACGCCGTCAAACGCCTGCAGGGTATCGGCCAGCGCCTCCCCAAGGCCCTCGACCGCCTCGCTGAGCCCGAACGAGAGACACACCCTTCGCCGCGATGGCGGCGTTCGAAGGAACTCCGGCACCACCGAGGGCCCGTTGTGCGGGACGTACCGCACGCCGATGGTGCGACCGCCCAGGTCCAGCCGGGTGCTCGGCGGCGAAGGGTCGATGGTCCACTGACCGGTGAGTATCTCGTCGTCGAAGTTCTGACCGAACCGATTCAATGTCCATTCAAGCCATTCGGCGGTGGGATCCTCACGATGCTCGGGCGGCAACGTCATCGCCTGGCCGAGGAACTCCTGACGGGCTCGCACGGTGATGTCCGGCGCCCAGAGCAGTCGTGCGTGCGCCGCTCCGGTAGCCCGCGCGGCGACCGCACCGGCCATGGTGAACGCCTCCCAGATCACCAGATCGGGTTGCCAGCTCCGGGCGAAGTCGACCAGGTCGTCGATCATGGGGTCGTTGTTGACCGCCGCGAGGAGTGAGGGAACCATGATGTTCTCAAGCGTGAGCAACCGCTCCGGTGTCCAGCGTTTCCCCTCCCTGTCGTCGAAGTCGAACTCATACACGTACAGCGCGCCCTCTTCGTAGATCTCCTCCAGCAGCTCCATCGCGACCGGGTCGTCCAGGGTCCACTCGGCCTCGGCCGGACCCACCGGCACGGCGGTGAGCCCGCTCTCGGTGATGGTTTCGGCGAGATCCGGCTGACTGGCCACCCGTACCTCGTGGCCTGCCGTCCGCAGCGCCCAGGCCAGCGGCACCATCGGGTAGAAGTGAGTGTTGTGCGCCAAGGTGGTGAAGAGCACCTTCATCGAGAAGTCCTTCCCCCGCTGCGGTCAGCTCTTGCTGGCTGGAAGCCGCAGGAGTCCTCTGGTCGTCGACGCCCGGCGACGCCGGAGCGGGGGGCCGGACCGGCGGAGTCCGGGTAACCGCGAAGCCAGCACGCGTAGCACGCCTTCGGCCTGCACCCGGGCCAGCGGGGTGACCAGGTGGTACACCGAGCCGGGCAGCAGCGGCCGGGCAGGCGCGGTTTCCCGCTCGTGATCGAAGCGCCCGGGATTCTCGAACACCTTCGGGTCCCGGTTCGCGCCGCCGACCAGCACCACGACCGAGCTACCCGCTTCGATCCGCTGTCCGGCGCATTCGAAATCGCTGTGCGCGACTGTCGCGTGTAATCGCACCGGCGGATCAAAACGCAGCGTTTCCCGCACCACCAGGGAGGCGCGGTCCGGATCGTGCACCATCCGGTCCCACTCCTGACGGTGGTCGAAGAGGGCGAGCATGGCGTTCCCGATCAGCTCGCAGGCAACGCGCGCTCCGGCCACCGCGAGCAGAACGTACACCGCCTGGGCGTCGGCCGTATTCGGCAACTCGCTCAGCAGATGGCTCTCGGAACCCGCGGCCTCCCTGCCGAAAAGAGTTCGGAGATCGGCAATGGCCTCGTACATCTTCAGTGTGTGCACCAGCTTCTGCGGACACAGCAGGCTATCCAGTGCCACGGTCGCCGCCGCGCAGTCCCGCACGAGCCGCTCGCGTCCGGGAGCGGAAAGGCCGGACAGTTCGGCCACCAACTCGACCGGTACCGCGGTCGCGATCTTCTCGATCAAGTCGAATTCGTCTTCGACGTCATCCAGTATTCGCTCACATATCCGCTCCACATCGGGCAGATAGCGGCTTGCCGCGCCCGGGCCCAGTACAGGAGCGGTGAGCTCCCGGAACCGGTCGAGCTCTGGTCGTTCGATGTTGAAGAAGGCCTCGTCCAATGGCGTGACCTGTTGCACGACCGACGTGCCGTCGGCTCTCCGCATGCCGAGTGCCGGATGGTCGACCAGCTCCGTCCCGACGTGGTGGTGCGCGGTCACCCACGTCCCGACGCGACTCTGCCATAGCTCCCCTTGCTCGCGAACCCGTTCGTAGCCGGGAAAAGGGTCGTCGTCGTATCCGCGGAGCATCGACGCGTACGCGTCGCCGTTGGCACCGTACAACCACTGGATTCCCTGAGTGAGTTGCAGACGTCGTCCCAACCCTTCGGCAGCCAACACCACGGGGCCCCTTTCCTGTGCGATATGAGACCGAGTTCGTATGTGTTTCCCTCGTTCTGTGGGCAAACGCTATCGACCGGCACTGAAAGTTGACTGAAGTCCGAACAGGATCTGACGCAGCGGAGTCCGATCAGCGCTCGATCAGGGTCCTACCCTTGTGCGAGGCAGGGACTCGAAGCTGAAACGAAGATCTGACCCGGTACGCCACACCGTCTGGACGGGGAACGCCGATGCGCGTGCTATTCACCACGTTTGCCGCAAAATCTCACCTGTATGACATGGTCCCCCTGGCTTGGGCACTGCACACGGCAGGGCACGAGGTGCGGGTCGCCAGCCAACCGGATCTGGCAGAGGACATAACCCGGGCAAGTCTCACCGCGGTTCCGGTCGGTGAGGAACTCAATCTGGATCAGGTTCTCCAGGAGGACACCAGCGACGAGGACCCGTCACTCGCCGATCTCGACATCGCCGAGAACCGGCCGGAGATGCTGACCTGGGACTACGTTCTTCGGGTGTTTCAGTGGTACAGCCCGGTGATGTTCGAGGGCCTTGCGGGTGAGGCGGTGATGGACGACATCGTGGAGTTCGCCCGCGAATGGCGTCCCGATCTGGTGATCTGGGACCCGATGACGTTCTCCGGCCCGGTGGCCGCCCGCGCCAGCGGCGCTGCTCACGCCCGCATGCTGTTCGGTCAGGACTTCATCGGCCGGATGCGCGGGCATTTCATGCGACTCAAGCTGCAACAGCAGCCAGGGAATCAGCAGGACCCGATGGCAGAGTGGCTCGACGCCACGATGAAGCGGTTCAACAGCAGTTTTGCCGAGGAAATGGTGGTGGGCCAGTGGAGCATCGACTCCACACCTGCCTGGATGCGTCTCCCACTCGACATAAACTATGTTCCGGTGCGCTTCGTTCCCTACCACGGTCCCGTCGCCGTTCCCGAATGGTTGTCGGAGCGCCCCGCCCGCCCGCGCGTCTGCCTTACCGCAGGCATCTCTGGTCGCGAGGTGATGGGAGGTGACTGGGTTCCCATTCCGCAGATGCTCGAGGCGGTCGCCGACCTCGACATCGACGTGGTCGCCACACTGGACGCCAGTCAACTCGAGGCTGTCAAGGCGATTCCGGACAACGTGCAGCTGTTCGATTTCTTTCCACTGAACGTTCTGATGCCGACGTGCTCGGCGGTGATCCACCACGGCGGCGCCGGTGCCTTCGGGACCGCGCTGGCCAATGCTGTGCCGCAACTGATCATTCCCAACCACATCTGGGACACGGTCGTCAAAGCCGAACAGTTCGCGGAGCGCGGGGCCGGCCTCTTCCTCGATCCCGAAGGACTGACCACCGACACACTCAGAAGCAAGTTGCTGCGGCTACTGGAAGATCCGTCCTTCGCCGACGGTGCCGCCCAAGCTCGAGACGATTTCCTCGCCACCCCGAGCCCCAACGACATCGTGCCGGTTCTCGAGGAGTTGACCGCGAAGCACCGGGTGCGCTGATCCACATATGCGTATTACCGATCTCCGCTGCTACCTTCGGATTTCCGGGCTACCCGAACAGCTCGGTGGAGTTCCACAGCGCTGGCCAGATCGTAGCCGGGTGGGTCCTGTCGAGGCGCGAAGCCAGTGCCCGCCCCGACCAAGAACACGAGGCGATACATGAGCTGTCCGACATCGGGTAGGCAACCGGTCGTACGTGGTGGAGGCAGCGTCGCGGAGCGCGGCCTCACTCCCGACCTGGCTCGTGGGGCCATGCTGCTGCTGATCGCGATGGCGTATGCCGGTGTGCACGCCGGCATCGCGTTCGGCTTCCGGCACACCGGCGGCTCGACAACCGACACCGTCTCACGGTTTCTTACCGTACTCCTTCTGGACAACCGGGCTTTCGCGATGTTCGCGATCCTCTACGGATATGGAATGGGCTGGATGGTAGGCCGCCAACTCGCCGCAGGAGCGAGCGAGCGGATGGCCCGGAGGACACTGCTGCGCCGCAGCGCCTTCCTCGTACTCCTCGGCGCCGTTCACGCGCTGGTCGTCTTTCCCGGCGAGATCCTGGCCTCCTACGGGGTCGCCGGACTGGCTGTCGGTTGGCTACTCTTCCGCTCCGAACGCACGCTCACCAGGACCATTGCGGTCCTCATTCCGGTTTACTGCGTGACCGTCACGGCAGCCATGATTGCGACGAGCACCGGCACCGAGGCCGAACGGAGAGGTGCGTGGGCGCAGCCAGGCTACCTCGAGGTCGAGGACTGGCTGGTGCGGCTCGGCCTGCTGCCGGTGAATCCGCTGTACATCGCCATTGTGTTTCCGTTGCTCCTCCTTGTGACGACAGGGATGTGGGCCAGTCGTCACCGACTACTGGACGAACCGGATCGAAATCGGGTGCTTCTCCGCAGAATCGCGATCGGCGGCACCGCGATATCCGTTGCAGGCGCAGTGCCCGCGGCCCTGATGACGGTTGGCATCATCAGGGCCGGCCCGATCCACGAAGGACTGATTCTGGCACTACAGACCCTCACCGGGGTCCTCGGCGGAGCGGGCTACCTCGCGCTGTTCGCCCTACTCGGCGCGCGGCTACAGGAACGCCGGAACCCGCTCATCCGCGCCGTCGCGGCGACCGGTCGACGGTCACTTACCTGCTACCTCTTCAACTCCGTCCTCGTCACGATCATCCTCCATCCAGATCTACTCGGGGTCGGCGCGCACGTGAGCAGCTTCGGCGCCATCTCCGTGGCCTTCGCCGCCTGGCTCACGGGAACCTGCGTTGCAGGATGGATGGAACACACTGGGCGAACGGGGCCGGCGGAGCTCCTGCTGAGGAGGTTGGTCCACCGTAGAACCACGGCTGATTGAGAGGTGTCGACCAGGTTCAGTACAGCCGGGCGCTTCCCCATGCCGACGACCCGACGATTTCCCCCAGTGGCCGGTCGGCGCGCACCTCCGCGTCGAAATTGGCATCCGACTTCAGGATCGCCCGATGGAGTCGCTGCACCGGCGCACCCGGTTCGAGACCGAGTTCGTTGACGAGACTGGCTCGCAACTGATGAAAGATCTCCAGCGCCTGCGCCCGGCGGCCGCAGAGATAGAGCGCCCGCATGTACTGGATGTGCATGGCCTCATGCAGTGGGTTCTCGACGGTCAACGCGGCCAGTTCGGTGAGCACCTCGCGATACATACCCAGTCGGAGCTCCGCGTCCACCAGGTATTCCAGCACGACCAGGCGCGACTCTTCGAACTGCCTGCGTTTGGATTCCAGCACTCGCCCTGACGGTACGTCCACGAGCGCGGGACCACGCCACAGGCGGAGGGCGTCACCCAGGTGTTTGACCCCCCTTGTGTCGTCGCCGGTCGAGAGTGCCTCCCGCCCAGCGGCGACCAGCGTGTGGTACTCGTGGATGTCCAGTTTGCCGATGCCGCTCTGGAACAGATATCCGCCCGCACGCGTGACCAGAACCTCCTTGGTGATCGTGGTGGAGGGCAGTCCGGTGGCGGATGCGAACAATTTCCGCAAGTTCAGAATGTAGGTCTGCAATGTGGCGAGACCGCTGTTCGGTGGTTCATCTTCCCATAATTCTCTCATCAATGATGAAACTGGCACAACATGATCGGCATGGACGAGAAGCATGGCGAGAACATTGCGCAGTTTAGGCGCACTTGGCGCACTGACGACTGTCTGCGAGCGAATGTACAATGGTCCGAGAACACCAAGTTCCATGTGACAACCCCATGTTTAGGTAACTCGATTGATTCCCCGTATATCTTCCGAGAGTACCCCTCCCCAGTGTTGGTGCCAACGTGCTTAATTTGCTTTGAACAAGCAAATCGGGTGTATAGAAAGCCCACTCACTTGCCATCGGCCGGGCGGGTGAAACGGCGGAAAGTCGGCGGCCCTGACCAGTTGATCTATTACCACTAGGTTCGGCCAACTGGCGGACAAGGCCCGCCCCGAATATCGTCCTGAGGAGTGGCGTATGCGCATGCTCAGAAAGAGCAGGAAAGGTCAATCCGTCAAAGCGATGAACCTTCGGAGATGTCGACTGTGATGCAAATCACTGCCCGAATGGTAGTTTTCCGGTCGCCACGGGACGAAACACGCGTAGTTCCTGCCGTAGGAATTACGACGTGTCCCGCCGTATCGCGAACTCCTGCTCCGGCCGACCCCGCGTTGGGAAAATCCACCCGGCGCTATTCCAGCGAACTGATCAGCACCCAGCGGCCTGCAACATCGGATCCGTCGACGAAAAAAGCTCGTCGACCAGCCCTGCGTGGTGTTTTACTGAGGAGAACTCCGGGGTTTGCAGAATTCCGCGAAGAAATGGGATGGCCGTGGCCACACCGGTACCGGCAATGCCTGTGCCGTTTTTGGCATCTGCATCAGTGAAAGCACGCTCTCCTGCATCCTGTCGCCACCCGATGCGCTGACCAACAGCATTGAATCGCTTCCCCGGTCATCTGCGGTCTTCGATGGCCTGGTTCACCAGGCCGAGAAGCGCGCGAGGGGTTTTCGCATCGGTCACAGCGTCATCGGGCAGGTTCACCCCGTGATCGCGCTGGATACGCGCTGCCGTCTCCAGCAGAGCGATCGAGTCATAGCCGAGGTCATCGAACAAGATGTCCAGTACGTCTCCCCGCAGATCTACTTCCTCGCTCTCACCAGCACATTCCCGCATCATCTCAGTCAGGTCGGTCAATGTCAGCTTGCTCATGTGCCTGGCCTCCCAAGCTCGTAGGCTGTCAAGATCTTTCCCTGGTCACGACCATCGCGGCGTTGAACCCGCCATGCCCTCGCGCCAGCACCAGCGCGGTCGACACCGCCGTTGTCCGGCACCGCGTCACGAGATCGATCTCGTAGTCCGGCATCGGTGCAGGCACGTTCACCGTCGGCGGGATGACCCCGTCCCGCATCGTCAGCATGGCGGTGGCCAGATCCAGCGCCGCGCCCCCGGCGCCGAGCCGGCCGGTCATCGTCTTCGGCACGGTGACCGGCACTCCATGGGGCCCGAAGACGGCCCGAAGGGCGGACGCCTCGATCCGGTCCAGTTCCGGCGACCCCGCCCCGTCTGCGAACACGACGTCAACGTCGGCGGCTTCGATACCCGCGTCGGCCATCGCGAGGGCGATCGCCCGGCGCAGCCCGGGGGGACGTCCGCTGCCCGGCGGGGGATCGAAGGTGGCCGCGTATCCGGCGATCGCGCCGTACCAGGATGTGATGCCCCGCGCACGTGCCGCGTCCTCGGACTCGAGCACGAACAGCGCGCCCCCTTCACCGGGTACGTGACCACGAGCGCCTGCACTGAAAGGCAGATAGGCACGAGCCGGATCGTCGGCGGTGCTGATCCGGCCACCGGCCAGCTGGGCAACCCAACCCCAGGGACAGTTCGAGCCGTCCACACCGCCGGTGACCGAAAGCGAAAGGCCCTTACGCAACTGTCGCCTTGCCTGCGCGACGGCGTCGAGCCCGCCCGCCTGGTCGGTCACCAGCACCCCGCTCGGCCCCCGCATGCCGTGCCTGATCGAAATCTGCCCGGTGTTCACCGCGTAGAACCATGCGAACGACTGATACGCGCTGACGTGTTCGGGACCCTGGCTCCACAGCTTGTGTAGTTCCCGATGGCCGAACTCGAACCCGCCTGCCGAACTCGCGGTGACCACACCCATCCCGAACTCGTCGACGTCGCCGGTCTGCACCTCGGCGTCCTCGAGTGCCCAGTTCGCCGCTACCAGGGACATCCGCGTCATGTGATCGGTCTGCGGTATCAGCCTGCCCGGCAGGTGCTGTCGTGGAACGAAATCGGGTGCCTCGCCTGCCAGCTTGCTCGGGTACTGCTCGGGATCGAATCGGGTGATCCGATCGATGGCGCCCGCCCCACGCAACGTATTGGCCCAGTGCGCCTTCGAACCGAGCCCGGTCGGGGCGATCACTCCCATGCCGGTGACCACGGTGGCAGACGTCATCCGGCTGTCCTTTCCAGGCCCCGGAGCACCATGGCGCTCTGAAATCCACCGAACCCGCTGCCTACCGTGAGTACGGTGTCGACGCGGTGTTCCCTCGCCTGGAGCGGCACATAGTCGAGGTCGCAGTCCGGGTCGGGTTCGTGCAGATTGGCGGTCGGCGGAACGACGTCGTGTTGCATCGCGAGCGCGCACGCGGCGATCTCCAGCGAACCGATCGCGCCGAGTGAGTGGCCGATCATCGACTTGATCGAGCTGACCGGAGTACGGTATGCGTGCGCACCGAGACTCCGTTTGAAGGCCGCGGTCTCGTGCCGGTCGTTCTGTGTCGTGCCGGAACCGTGGGCACTGATGTAGTCCACTTCTTCCGGCGCGGTCGCCGACTGGGCCAGCGCGGCCCGGATCGCCTCCGCCATCTCCCGTCCGTCGGGGCGCAAACCGGTCATGTGGAACGCGTTGCAGCGGGACGCGAAACCGGCGACCTCCGCGTACACGTGCGCACCCCGTCGTCGCGCATGGTCCATTTCCTCGAGGACGAACACGGCCGCACCCTCACCGAGCACGAATCCGTTCCGGGTCCGGTCGAACGGACGAGAGGCCCGTGCCGGGTCGTCGTTGCGGGGAGTGGTCGCTTTGATCGCGTCGAAACAGGCCATCGTGATCGGGGATATCGGCGCGTCGGTGGCGCCGGCGACCACGACGTCCGCGGCTCCCTCCTGGATCAGTTCGGTGGCCTGACCCACCGCGTCGATACCAGAGGTGCAGCCGGTGGAAACCATCGACACGGTACCTTCGGCGGCGACTTCCCAGGCCACCTCGGCGGCGATCGAGCTCGGTACGAAATAGCCGTAGAGGTGGGGAACGGCGTAGGTGTGGTCCACCAGCCATTCACGGCCGCCGTTGCTGACCACGGCGTACTCCTCCTCCAGGCCCATGGTGCAGCCGACCGCGCTGCCGATGACCACCCCGGTACGCGTCGGATCGAGTGCCTCCAGATCCAATCCGCTGTCCCTGAGTCCTTCCCGCGCACTCACCACCGCCAGTTGCGTGGCTCGGTCGGAACGTCGAACCAGCTGCGGAGAAAGGCCTTCCCGTATCGGGTCGAAGTCGCATTCCGCGGCCACCTGTGAACGAAAGTTGGACGGATCGAAAAAGGAAATCTTCCTGGTCGCGGTGCGTCCTGAGGACAACAACTCCCAGAAACACTTCACGCCGATGGCTCCAGGGGAGACAACCCCTATCCCGGTGATCACTACTCGACGACTTGTCATGCTGACCTCGCTGCAACCGTGGCGGGGGTGTTCCGGTTCCGGAAATCCGGTGCGATCCGACCGCCGGATTCCTTTTCCTGAAGGACTTCAACGAATTCCGTTCACTTCACCGCGTAGGCCTGCCTCGGCGCGTACAGGTGACCCTCGTTTGTCGACCGCGCCCTGATCTCCTTGGCGTGCGGCTGGAAATCCGGGTGGTTCACTGCCCGCTGCCAGGATTCGACGTCGCGCCACAGCGCGATGTTGACATAGCGGTTTTGTTTGTCCTCGTCGATGTGCCGGGAAAGCCTGTACTGAATAAACCCCGGCCGCTCCGACATGAACTTCGAAATCTTGCTGAACACTCGCTCGAACTCTTCGGGCGACCCCTGAACGTCAAACGTGTTGACAAATGTGATCGGCTCGTTTTCGAGCTCATCCGGTTCGTGGACATCCATGACCATTACCCCTCCTCGACGGCAGCCGTCCGGTACCCGTGTCGTTGATATCCAAAATGCTCGCCGGATCTCGGAACCAGCTCTGATATCGCTAAAACGCATGCTCGAGATGGGTGGCGCAACCGTGCTCCGGTCAATCGAGCCGAAACCGCTGGCCCACGTCCAACTGCCACGCTCGGCGCAGCGCACACATGTCCAGCGCGGAGGGCCAGCCGGGAATCTCCTCGGCTTGATAGCTGATCGTCTCGCCGCCCCGCCGCGCCACTGCCCGCCCGCACACGATGTCGGCCAGTGTGGCGTGCGACAGCTCTGATTCCCCGCTCTTGCCCGATGTCGACCTCGTGGTCCCGATACGCCGGCACTGCAGCACCGCTGGCACACCGTCGGCGAACTGGCTGATGAGCAGAGCCCCCTTTCCCAACCAGGTGGGATCGAGCGGTCGCTCGTTGCCGACGAGGACGACGACGTCCGCACCCGCCACCACGCGCGGACTTTCCTCAGCGGTGACGACGAGCCCCGTGTGTCGTACGGCCGAGGAGGCGAGTTCACGTGCCGTGGTCAGGTCTCGGCCGTATATCCGGATCAGCGACAACGACGGGAGAGCAAGAGGGAACACGCAAAGACTGGCCCAGGCGCGTGTTCCGGTACCGTAGAGCCCCAGCGAGCGCGCTCCGGCGGGCGCGAGATACCGCGCGGCCAACCCGGAGGGCGTTACGGCTCGCCATGAATCGAACGCCTCCGCCGCCGCGACCGCGAGGAGGGAACCGTCCGCCGTGACAAGAAACTCGGCCCGCTGGGCCGCGAATAGCGATGTCCGGCACACGTGGTTCGGCGAGTCCTCCCCCGACCCACAAGGCTGCCCAGAGGGCGCAGCGGGCACAGTCGGCGCGGACCAAGACGGCCGCGTCGAAATCCCCGCCGGCAAACGATCCGAGCCGGGATCAACCAGGAGATCATGTACCGTCTGAAAAGCCTCCTCCAGAAAGACCGGGTCCTCGAAAATGACATGTAGGTCTCGTCGAGTGAGAATGAGTGGCACAGCGATATCCCTCCGCAGCGACCGAGTCGAATCCACACGCAATTCGGCAGTCCCAAGACCGGAGGCTCGATACTAGCTGGCCGTGCACGGATGAGTCCTATGAGTAGTCGGTCCGATACGGTTTCCGCTCCAGGGTGTGATTCTTGGATCATGGAGCGTGGCCGCTGCGGTTGACGAAGCCGCCGAACTTGTTCAGGCGATGCTGGCCCCACCGTCCACGGCGAGTACCGTGCCTGTCGTGTAGGCAGCCTGCGGCTGGGCGAGCTGGACTATCCACCAGGCGATCTCATCGGGATTCCCGACACGACCCGCAGGTATCCTCGGTTTCATTTCTTCAAGGAAGCGGGCGTACTCCTCGGGCGTCGATCCCATACGTTCGCCCATTCCCGTTGCGATCACGCCCGGCGCCACCGCGACCACCCGGATGCCGAGCGGCGCCAGCTCCACGGCCCAGGTTCGGGTGAGAAAGTCCATCGCGACCTTGCTGGCGCCGTAGATCGACATGCCGGGCCACGCACGCCGTCCCAGCGAACCAGCCGTGCTGAGGTTGACCACGGTCCCGCCGGTGTCCGCAAGCGCGTCGATCGCGTGCCGGGTGAGCAGGACAGGGGCGCGGAGGTTCACCGCGATCTGCTCGTCGATCCGGCCGGGATCGATGGCGCTCAGCATCTGTGGTGCGGCGATGGCCGCGTTGTTCACCAGCACATCGATCCGGCCGAACTCGCGCAGCGCGGTTTCCACGATCCGCTCGGGCGCGCCCGTGTCCGTGATATCGAGGCACAGTATGCGGAAATTGGCATGATCCTCGGCGGTTTCCCGCAGGGTGTGTCCGGTGCGCCCCACTACCAGCACGCGGTCACCGCGGTCGGCAAAGGCACGGGCAGTCGCGCGACCGATCCCGGTGCCACCACCGGTGACGATCACGACGCGGGACGCGGGTTTCTCACTCGGTGTGTTCACAACGCACTACGATAGGCAGCCGTACTTGAATCGCGGTAAATTCGGGCTCCTGTTCAGAGACAGTCGTCCCGAATGACGCGACGATCGCGAACCTTGAGTGATCCGCCCTCGCGGACCAGCACGTCGTCACAGACACACATGGCGTGCAGATTCGCTTCTCCACCCCGGCGGGTGGCGATCACCTGCACGTAGGACCGGACGTGCAGTTCTCCGTCGACCCGCTGCCTGACCGAGATCATCGAATAGCAGCGCCGATAGGTCACTCCCTCGTCAGCCAGCGCTTGCGCGGCCCTTCGCAGCCCCGCGGCGAGATTCGCCCGGCCACGTATCGGTTCGGCGACCTTCGGCGGGGACAGCAGCGATGCGTCCTCGGTGAACGTAGCCGCCGCTTCCTCGGCGGACCCGCCATCCATCAGGTGAACGTGTTCGGCGTAGAACTGCTGGACTTCGGCGTATATCTTCTCGAAGGACCTCTGATCGGCGGGTGTCGACACGGTGGGCTCCGTCCTTGTCGCTGTGCTCGCGTGGCCGGCTGGCCCGCCTCGCGTCAACGGTGTCACCTCCCGGTAGAGCGGGACCGGGAACATCGGTCCAGTGACGCTCCAACACTTTTCAGGCAGTGGGCGAAAGCATGTGCGATGACGGTGGATGTACCGAGAGACACTGCGGAGGTGGTCGTGCCGATCGTCGACCTGTCGTCGCCAGTTGACGCCGAGGGCTACGAACCAGACCCGGTGGTACACGACGTGCTCACCCCGGCCGAGGGCGCCCTGCACATGAGCGAGGAGATGCGTAAGCACTTCGGGATCGAGTTCGACCCTGACGAGTTGCCGGGCTCCGAGTTCCTTTCACTGGACCGGATCACCCTCACTACGCACACCGGCACCCATGTCGACGCACCTTCGCACTATGGTTCCACGACCAGCTACGGCAGCGGTGTTCCGCGAAACATCGACGAAATGCCACTGGACTGGTTCTTCCGCCCTGGCGTGGTACTCGACATCAGTGATGCGAAGACCACCGTGGTCGACGCCACCCGCCTGCGGAAGGAGTTCACCCGCATCGGCTACACGCCATCGCCGCTGGACATCGTGCTGCTGCGCACCGGCGCGAGCCTGCTGGCCGGAACCCCTCGGTACTTCACGGACTTCGTCGGACTCGAAGGGACGGCGGTACACCTGCTGCTCGACCTCGGCGTGCGAGTGATCGGGACCGATGCGTTCAGCTTGGACGCGCCGTTCGGCGATGTCATCACGCGCTACCGGGAGACCGGGGACCGCTCGGTGCTGTGGCCTGCCCACTTCGCCGGGCGAACCAGGGAATACTGTCAGATCGAGCGCTTGGCGAACCTGGAAGCGTTACCCGCTCACGGTTTTCGGGTGGCCTGCTTTCCGGTCAAGATCGCCCGCGCCGGAGCAGGGTGGGCACGGGCAGTCGCCATTACTGATGACTGAACGGGGCAGGCCATCGGTGACTGGTCGAGGCTGGTTGCTCACCGGCGATGGACATGACGTACCGGCCATAGTCGGACTTCATCAGCCCCGCCCCCAATCGGTAGCATGCCTCCGAATCGATGAAGCCCATGCGTAGAGCGACTTCCTCGACGCACGCTATCCGTACCCCTTGGCGCGCCTCGAGTGTCTGCACGTACTGTCCGGCCAGCAGGAGCGACTCCGGTGTACCGGTGTCCAGCCAGGCGAAGCCGCGTCCGAGGTCCACCAATTTTGCCTGTCCACGCTCCAGATAGGCACGGTTCACGTCGGTGATCTCCAGCTCACCACGGGTGGAGGGACGAAGGTTCTTGGCGATGTCGACGACCTCGTTGTCATAGAAGTAGAGGCCGGTGATCGCCCGGTTGGAGCGGGGATGCGGAGGTTTCTCCTCGATGGAGACGATCCGGCCTTCGTCATCGATCTCCGCGACACCGAACCGTTCGGGGTCCTTCACCGGATAGCCGAAGAGCACGCAGCCATCGGGATCGGCGTTCTTTGCCAGCACGTCGGAGAAGGCTGGCCCGTGGAAGATGTTGTCCCCGAGTACCAGCGCGACCTTGTCGTCCCCGATGTGCTCGGCGCCGATGATGAACGCCTCGGCGAGTCCCCTGGGTTCGGGTTGCTCCCTGTAGTCGATCCGCAACCCGAGATGTGCACCGTCACCAAGCAACCTGCGGAACTGCGGAAGATCTTCTCGCGTCGAAATGAGCAGTATTTCCGTGATATTGGCCAGCATCAGCACCGAGAGCGGATAGTAGATCATCGGTTTGTCGCTCACCGGTAGAAGTTGCTTGGACACCGCGAGTGTTATGGGGTGAAGACGGCTTCCGGAGCCACCTGCGAGAACTATTCCTTTCATCCGCGGTTCACCGGCCCGGCGAGTTCGAGGACAGGCTGTGCAGGCAGGCAACCAGACTACGGGCCTGAATATTGAGATAGTGGCTGTGCCTGAGCAGATCGACGAGTTGGTGCAGGGTCACCCAGCGGAAGTCGGAGTGCTCCAGGTCGGGATCCTCGTCGACTTCGACTACGAGGTAGCGGTTACGAGCGTGATAGAAACGCCCGCCCTCCTCGGACAAGATGGCTTCGAACCGTATCTGGCCGGGTTCCGCGCCGAGTACCGTGTCGAGGAACCGCGGCCTGGCGGCGGCCGGAAGGGAAAGGTAGTTGTCCGGGGTGCATTGCACGGTCGGCGCCAACTCGATCACATCGACGTAGCCTGGTTCCGTCCGGGCATGCACGAGAGCGTGGAGAACTCCCTGTACCTGCCGGACCACAAGCGCGACCACTCCACGGCCGATCGGTGCGATCATCGGCTGCATCCAGTGGCCGACCTCCCGGCCACCGGCCCGGACGTCCACTCCGATCACGTCGAAGTACCGGCCACTCGTGTGGGCGATCTTCTCTTCCGTCCGGTACCACTGGCGTACCGCGTTGAGCGGAATCGCGCTGGTGTGCACCTCAGTGCGGGTGCGGACCTCAGTGATCCAACTCAGGACCTCGTCGGTCGAACACAGGCTGCCCTGGACCCCGCAGTACGACCGGACAAGTGAGTCGCGAAACTGGTCGGTGCCGGAACTCAAGGCAGGGAGGACGTCGACACCCGCGAAGGGCAGACAGGAGAGCACCGTCCTGGCGTCCATGTTCACCAGGTCGTCGACCGCGAGCAGCTGATGTATCTGTCCGAGAGTCAGCCAGCAGAAGCCGTCCAGGAGTTCGACGTCGCCCTCGACTTCTACCACCATGTTTCGATTGCGCTTGTGATGAAACCATGATCCCTGCTCGGACTGACGTACGTCGGCGATGACCCGGTTCCGGGTCGCGGCGTCCTGGAAGAACGCGAGATATGGAACGGGCTTGCCCTTGTGTACCTTGGTGTAGTTACTACGGGTTGCCTGCACCGTGGGCGAGAGCTGAATCTCGTTGCGATTGCCTGGTTCGAACTTGGCCTGCATCAGACAGTGCAGGACTCCCTCGATCTCCTTGACCAGGATGCCCAGTACGCCGATTTCCGGCTGGTTTATTATCGGTTGGTCCCAGTTCGAAACCGGCCCTGCGGGGATTTGGACGTTCAGGCCCTCGACGGTGAAGAACTTTCCGCTGCGGTGACCAATCGTGCCGGTTTCGGGTGATCGATACCAATCCACCAGTTTGTCGAGCGGCACTCGTTCCACGTGGGCCTTGGTGCGCTGTCCGAACTCGGCGAACCAGCGGTGGAAGTCCGCCAGGGTGGTGACGGCGCCTTCCCTGGCCAGCACCGATTCGGCTATCCGCACCGCCATCAGTTTGTCGTCTTTGGGAGCCAGGAGCGCGGCAACCGCCGATGAGTTTTCCACGGATCCGACGTTGACAGGCGCCCCTGGAGCGGAGCTGAGCTGCCGACTGGAGACCAGTCGAGCCCTGCTCTATCCGATACGCGGGCCGACGAAAGATTCAACGCCCTACGACGGTCACGTTGCCGGGCACGATCGAATGTATCGGCTCTTGACTGGTTTCAGAGGAGGAAACGGCACGGTCTCCGTATGGCGATCGCGACTATTGCCCTGGCAGCTGCAATAATGATGGCCGTCCCTGGCGACGCGGTGTCCCTGGAACCGGGCCCGCACCCACTGCTGGGTACGTGGGAAGGAACCGTGCACATCCCGGACGGTGACCATCAGGCCCGGTTCTCCTTCAGCCGGAACGGGGGATTCTGCCTCGTCGCGGGTGGCACCGGGAGCGGTAGGTGGTGGCGGACGGGTGAGAACCGTTTCTCTTTCAAGGCGCTGGAAAAGTTCCACAACGAGGATGGGACGTTCCTCGGGGCCGTCGCGGTGAACCAGGCGGGTGTTCATCGACGCGGGACCTTTCGCAGTTCCGGACTGTCGTATTACTACGACGCGGACGGGAACCTCGAGGGTTCAGGAGTGGCCACGATAACCGCCACCAGAGTCCGGCGGGATGCGCTGCACTGTCGATAGCCGGACTGCCTCACCGCAGTCCGGGTTGGTGGTCCGTGGCGGCGCCCCGCGCGGCGCGCGCGACGAGTTCACCTACCGCGTGACGACGAGGTGGGCCTGCCGATGCCGCGTATCAACCCGGAGAACATCGTCCTCGTGGTCGCGCCTGTAATTTGTCCGGGTGTGAGCTGCCCTATCTGAAGGCCAACCTGCGCCACGCCCTGGCAGACCTACTGCACCGCCTGCTAGACCTGACCCAGCTCACGATCAAAGTCCACTACCAGAACGACCAAGTAACCATCAGAGCTACGTTATCCGGGGACATGGACGCGATAACCGCCATCGGCGACGCCGCGTCGCAGCAGCGCTGCGCAGGCGGGGACGAATGTGCATCCTGCGAGTGCCCCCGGTGGGGCTCGTGCAGCATCCACTCGAAATCACATCCGCTGTGAACTGCGACCTTCAGCGACCGCGGGGGATCGTCCGGTGTCGCCGCGGTCAGGATGTTGATGCTTGATGACGACTTCCGTGCGGCGCAGGTTCAAGCCTTCGGCAGGACTACCAAAGGATGGGAACGGGGCTGACCAGGGGCTTTTCAGCGGCACGAATTGGAGGGCGAGGTCTCGTCCGTGGAGGTAGGAGGCATAGGCGGCGCCGAGGGCAATGCAGGGCGGTGCAACCACGCTGCATTGCCAGAGCCGGCTCGCGCCGCGGCCGGGATGATATTGCTTCATGCGTGGTGTTCGGATCGCGAGGCGCAGATGGACTCGAGTCGAGCATCCGCTGCCCGAGTTCCTGGAGCCGCTTACGTCCCATCGCCTCACGTACGTCGGGGAACCACTCCTCTTCTTCTTCCTCCTCGACGTGGTGCCGCACGTTCTCGATGAGTACGGTGACTTTCGCGTCGAACCGCTCATCCTCGGGATCCATCCCTTTCAGCTCGCTCAGCATCCACACCACCACGTGGTGCTCTTCTCCGCTTTCGAGCACGTGATCCTAGGTATCCGGCGCCGCCTCGCGGGCGGCCGGGATCTCCTCCTTGAGGTAGGCGTGCACCGTGAGTTCCTCGATGAGACGATCTTCCGTTTGGTGATCTGATCGTCCACAGTGGCCTTCTGGCGGTTCAGGTAGTGCCCTGGGCGGTCACATCCGGGGGCTCAGCCCGCGCGAGCTTCGTCGTCACCTCGTCCACCTTGCTTTTGAGAAGCGAGGCGCTGTCGAGCAGGACGAGGAGTTCGCTCTCGTCGATCTCCAGGAGCATTCTGGTGATCTCTCCCGCCAAGATGGGCTGATGGCCCTGTACGAGGGGGAACAACGCCTCGCCCAACCGCACCTTTTTCTGCGCGGGACTCAGGCCGGTGAGCGCTTCGGCCGTCAATTCGGCGGACACGGCATACCTCTTTCACTCTGGGCCCGGCCGATCACTCGTGGATCGGCCGGGTCCGTTGGCGAAGCTCGCTCAGGCGAGGTCGAACCGGTCGAGTTCCATGACCTTGGTCCAAGCCTTCACGAAGTCGGCGGCGAACCGCTCGCGGGCGCTCTGGCCCGCGTAGACCTCGGAAAGCGCCCGCAGCTGGGAGTTGGAGCCGAAGACGAGGTCGACCGCGGTGGCGGTCCACTTCACCTTGTCCGAGGCCGCGTCGCGGATCTCGTACACGTTCTCCTCGGACTCCGAAACCTTCCATCGCGTGCCCGGCGAGAGCAGGTTGGTGAAGAAGTCGTTGGTGAGCACCCCGGGCCGATCGGTGAGGACGCCGTGCCGGGTGCCACCGGTGTTGATCCCGAGAGCGCGCAGGCCGCCGGTGAGGACGGTCATCTCGGGCGCGGTCAAGTCGAGCATGTAGGCGCGCTCGACGAGCAGGACCTCCGGCTGTAGCTTCTCGCCGGCACGCAGGTGGTTGCGGAACCCGTCGGCGCGCGGCTCGAGGAGCGCGAACGATTCGACGTCGGTGTCGTCCTGCGTGGCGTCCGTGCGCCCCGGGTGGAACGGCACGGTCACCTCGTTGCCCGCGTCGCGCGCCGCCTTCTCGACGGCGGCCGAACCGGCAAGCACGATGAGGTCGGCCAGCGAGATCTTCGCGCCACCGGCGTCGTTGAACTCCCGTTGGATGCCTTCCAGGACCTCCAGGACACCGGCGAGTTGCTCGGGCTCGTTGACCGCCCAGGAGCGCTGCGGCTCCAGCCGGATCCGGGCCCCGTTCGCGCCACCGCGCTTGTCGGTGGACCGGAAAGTCGCCGCGGACGCCCACGCGGTGCCGACCAGCTGGGCGACCGAGAGACCGGATTCGAGCACTTTCGCCTTGAGCGCGGCGATGTCGGTGTCACTCACGAGCTCGTGGTCGACCTCCGGCACCGGGTCCTGCCACAGCTGCGGCTCGGGGACCCACGGTCCCAGGAAGCGGCTGACCGGGCCCATGTCGCGGTGCAACAACTTGTACCAGGCTTTGGCGAACGCCAGTGCGAACTCGTCCGGGTTCTCCAGGAAACGGCGCGAAATCTTCTCGTACGTCGGGTCGACGCGCAGCGCCAGGTCCGTCGTGAGCATGGTCGGCTTGTGCTTCTTGGCCGGGTCGTGGGCGTCCGGGATGATCGCCTCCGCGTCCTTGGCGACATATTGCTTCGCGCCGCCAGGGCTCTCGGTGAGTTCCCACTCGTAGCCGAAGAGGATCTCGAAGAAGCGGTTGCTCCACTGAGTCGGCACATCGGTCCACGTCACCTCGAGACCGCTGGTGATCGCGTCGCCGCCCTTGCCGCTGCCGTGGCTGCTCAACCAGCCGAGGCCCTGTGCCTCGATCGGGGCGGCTTCGGGCTCGGGGCCCACGTGGTCGTCGGCGATGCCGGCGCCGTGGGTCTTGCCGAAGGTGTGGCCGCCGGCGATGAGCGCGACGGTCTCCTCGTCGTTCATCGCCATCCGGGCGAAGGTTTCCCGGATGAAGTGGGCCGCCGCGGCGGGATCCGCGCTGCCGCGGGGGCCCTCGGGATTGACGTAGATGAGGCCCATCTCAGTCGCGCCGACGTCGGGCACCATCTCGGACTCACTGGCGTAGCGCTCGTCACCCAGCCAGGTGTCTTCCGGACCCCAGAAGATCTCCTCGGGTTCCCAGGTGTCCTCACGGCCGAAACCGAAGCCGAACGTCTTGAAGCCCATCGACTCCAAGGCGACATTGCCCGCGAGCACGAGCAGGTCGGCCCACGAAATCTGCTGGCCGTATTTTTCCTTGACCGGCCACAGTAGACGGCGCGCCTTGTCGAGGTTGGCGTTGTCGGGCCAGCTGTTGAGCGGGGCGAATCGCTGCCCACCGTCACCGGCCCCGCCGCGGCCGTCGTGGATGCGGTAAGTGCCCGCGGCGTGCCAGCTCATCCGGATCATCAGCCCGCCGTAGTGGCCGAAGTCGGCGGGCCACCAGTCCTGCGAGGTGGTGAGCACCCCGGTGATGTCACGTTTGAGGGCCTCGACGTCGAGCTTGGCGAACTCCTTGGCGTAGCTGAAGTTCTCCCCCAGCGGGTTGGCCTTCGACGAATGGGCGTGCAGCACCGAGAGGTCGAGCTGGTTGGGCCACCAGTCCTTGTTGGTGCGCGGGCGCCCGCCCGATTTCGGTGTCGGCGAATCGATCGCCGGGTTCTCACTCTCACTGCCGTGCGATGTCACCGAGTCGTGGGCGACCGGGCAGCCCGCCGCCGCTTTGCCGTCCACGCCCTGCGCACTCGACGGGACGTTGTCCTGGGTGTCGCTCATCTACTTCCTTCCAAAGCGGCGAATCATTTCGGGACACTTTCGGCCGCACAATCGGGGCAAACGCCCCAGAAAACGACCTCCGCCTCGTCGATCACATAGCCGTGGTCATTCGAGGCGGTCAGGCAGGGGGCGTGGCCGACCGCACAGTCGACGTCCTCGATCGCGCCGCAGGAGCGGCAGACGACATGGTGGTGGTTGTCCCCGACCCTGGATTCGTAGCGGGCGCGCGCGCCGGCGGGCTGGATGCGCCGCACCAGACCGGCTTCGGTGAGTGCCCGCAAGACGTCGTAGATCGCCTGGTGGGACACCGTGGGTAGCTCGGACCTCACCCGCGCGATCACCGTTTCGGTATCGGCGTGCGGGTGCTCACGCAGGGCGCCGAGCACGGCCAGCCGTGGCCGCGTCACGCGTAACGAGACCGCCCGCAACTGTGCCTCGAAGTCGGACATCACCATCGACGATAAAAGCTTGTCTGTAACCGGTCAAATCATGCCCGCTCACCGTCGGACGACATCCACGATCAGGCCGGTGTGGTGCCGCTGGCGTGCCCGGTCGCCGGATGAATCACAGCCTGACTACCCGCGATCGGCATCACCCACACGTCGGACGCCCCACATGAACGAGTTTTCGTACGGCTCGCTTAAACACGGCGAGGGCGGGGTATTCGCGGCGCACCACCACTCTCGGCAAGGAGAAACATGCCTCCGAAACGGCAGCGCGCCCGGACAGAACCGGCTGAAGGCGAAACGAACGCGACCGTCGGTCGATCGGGTGAAGGACAGCGCGGCGACTACCTGACGACCGCTCAAGGAGTACTGCTGCCGGACACCGATCACTCGTTGAAGGCGGGCCCGCGGGGACCGTCCCTGATGGAGGACTTCCACCTCCGCGAGAAGATCACCCACTTCGACCACGAGCGCATCCCGGAGCGCGTGGTCCACGCGCGAGGGGCCGCCGCACACGGCACTTTTCGCGCTTACGGCAACGCGTCGTCGGTGACCAAGGCCGGTTTCCTGGAGAAGGACCGAGAGACCCCTGTTTTCGTGCGGTTCTCGACGGTGCTGGGCTCGAGAGGGTCCGCCGACACCGTCCGGGACGTCCGCGGCTTCGCTGTGAAGTTCTACACGGAAGAGGGAAACTTCGACCTGGTCGGCAACAACATGCCGGTCTTCTTCATTCAAGACGGCATCAAGTTCCCCGACGTCATCCACGCGGGCAAGCCCCATCCGGACCGGGAAATCCCGCAGGCCCAGACCGCGCACGACACCTTCTGGGACTTCGTTTCCCTCCACACCGAGGCGACGCACCATGTCATGTGGGCCATGTCCGATCGCGGGATCCCCCGCTCTTACCGGACCATGGAGGGCTTCGGGGTGCACACCTTCCGGCTGGTCAACGCCGAGGGCGAGACCAGCCTGGTGAAGTTCCACTGGAAACCGGTGGCCGGTGTGCACTCGCTGGTCTGGGAGGAGGCCCAGATCGCCGCGGGCGCCGATCCCGACTTCCATCGCCGGGACATGGCCGACGGCATCGATGCCGGGGCCCCCTTGGAATACGAACTCGGACTCCAGGTCATGCCGGATGCCGACGACGAGATGTTCGAGGGGATCGACCTGCTCGACCCGACCAAGATCGTTCCGGAAGAACTCGCCGAGGTCCAGCTGGTCGGCAAGCTCACGCTGGACCGGAACCCGACCAACTACTTCGCCGAGACCGAACAGGTCGCCTTCCACACCGGCAACCTGGTGCCCGGCATCGAGGTGACCGACGACCCGTTGATGCAGGCGAGGCTGTTCTCCTATCTGGACACCCAGCTCACCAGGCTCGGCGGCCCCAACTTCACGCAGCTCCCGATCAACTGCCCGCACGTGGCCGTCAACGACAACCTGCGCGACGGGATGCACCAGACCCTCATCCACCACGGACAGGCCCCGTATCTGCCCAACAGCGTCGACGACGCTCTGCCGACGACGGCCACGGAAGCCGAAGGTGCCTACGTCCACCGGCCCATCGAGGTCGCGGGCCCCAAGGTCAGGGCCAACCCGGTGTCGTTCGACGATCACTTCTCGCAGGCCACGCTCTTCTGGAAAAGCCTGTCGAGGATCGAGCAGATCCACGTGATCGAAGCGTTCACGTTCGAGCTGGGAAAGTGCTTCTCGCAGACGATCCAGGCACGTGCCCTGGAGTCTCTCGCCCAGGTCGACGCCGAACTGTGCGCGGCGGTCGCCGAAGGACTCGGGCTACCCGCTCCGCAGGGCACCCCGGCCGAAGACGTCACTCCGTCGGCCGCGCTGTCCCAGATCCCGCCGGGACCCGGCCCGATCGCGGGCCGCATCATCGGGGTCGTGGCGACGTCCGGCGCCGACCTCGGCGGAATCGGCAAACTCCGCCGGGTCGTCGAAGCCCAGGGCGCGATCCTGCGGGTTCTGGCACCGGCAGGCGGAACGCTGAAACGAGGGCGCGGACAACAGCCGGTGGCGCGGACCTTCCTCACCGCCCGTTCCATCGAATTCGACGCGGTGGTGGTCGCCGACGGCACCGCCGGACTGCACGACATCAAGCTGACCGTTCTGTTGGAGGAGATGTTCCGCCACTGCAAGGCCATCGGCGCCTGGGGCGACGGACGCCAGGTGCTGACCGACGCCGGGATCGACGTCGACGCACCGGGAATCGTGCTCGCCGACGAGGTCGCCAAACCGTTCTCCACCGAGCTGGTGAAGTCCGTGGGCCTGCACCGCGTCTGGGAGCGGGCCGAGCGTGTGATGAACGACTGAGTGCCTGTTGGCGGAGCTGCGACGTGCTTCGCGAAATGGACATAACGCGTGAACCTGCCCGGCCGAAGGCCCCGCTATCGCGGTGGCAGGGCGCCCTTGTCGACAACGCGAGTTGTTCGACCAGGTTGCGCCCTGTCGACGCGATCGCGGACGCGGGTTCACCAACAGACACTGAGGAATCGAACCTTGATGAAGACCCTGCTCGAACCGGCCGCACCGGAACCTTTGACGGGGCCGCGATCCGTCGAAACCATCACCGGCACGGTGCGGTTGCTGATGGCGAACGGCGTCCTCGACCTGCCCCGCCCCGGTGCGGGCGACACGTGGGGCCGCTGGACGACGCTCGCCGGGCTCGGCCGCCGCGACCTGGTGCTCGGCCGCCTCGCCGAAGGTCACACCGACGCCGTCGCGATCTTGGCCGAAGCCGGTCGTGAGCCTGTTCCGGACGCGCTGTACGGCGTGTGGGCCGCCCGGTCGGGCGGTACCGGCGCGACCGTCGTGGGCGGCGCTCTCACCGGTACCGTCCGGTTCTGCTCCGGCGCTCAAGTCCTCGACCGTGCCCTGGTGGTGGCGGATTACGAGGACGGGCCGCCGATCCTGCTGGAAGTCGGCCTGGACGAGCCGGGCGTCCAAACACTGCCGGAAACGTGGCAGGCGATCGGGATGGACGCCTCCGACAGCGGTGACGTCCGGTTCGACGGGGTCCCGGTGACCTCGGCCCATATCGTCGGCGAGCCGGGCTGGTACGTGTCCCGACCGGGATTCAGCCTCGGCGGCGCGGGCGTCGCCGCGGTGTGGCTCGGCGGCTGCGCGGCCGTCGTGGACTCGGTGACGGCGTACCTGCTCGCCCGCGGCGCGGCGGACGACCACCAGCACGCCCAGCTCGGCGCGCTCCACACCGCGATCCATCAGGCCGACGCGCTGCTCGTGCGGACGGCGGAAGTCGTCGCCGCCGAACCGGACGAGGACCTGCCCTTGCTGACCGGATTCTGCCGGGCCGCCGTCGAGCACGCGGCCCGGCAGGTCCTGGACGTCGCGCCGGAGATCACCGGGCCGGCGGCACTCTGCCGCGAGCGACGGTTGTCTCAGCAGCTGGCAGACCTGATGGTCTACGTCCGGCAGCACCACGGTGCCCGCGACCTCGCGGCTCTGGGCGTCGAACTGCTGAAGGAGGGCCGGCGGTGACCACGCGCCCCTTCTCCGCCGAGGACGTCAGCCGCGTCTGTGTCGTCGCCGCGCACCCGGACGACGAAACTCTGGGCGTCTCCGGGCTCATCCAGCGGCTGCACACCCGAGGAGCGGAGATCCGGCTGATCGTCGCCACCGACGGGGAGGCGGCGTTCCCCGGCTCCTCGGCCATCGAGCGCCGGGCTCTGGGCGCTCGCCGTCGCTTGGAGCTCCTGGAAGCGCTGCGGTGCCAAGGACTGGATGACGTGGAGCCGGTATGGGCGGGTCTGCCCGACTCGGCACTGGCCGACCACGAGGCGGAGCTGACCGCCGTCATCAGCGAAGTGGCCGCCGACAGCGAGCTCTGCTTGGCGCCTTGGCCGGAAGATCCCCATCCGGACCATCAGGTGGCGGGCAGGGCCGCGTTCCGCGCCGCGCCGCTGGGCGCGCATCGGTGGTCGTACCCGATCTGGCTGTGGCACATGGTGGCGCCAGACGACCCGGCCGTCCCGTGGGGACGGGCCGCGGAAGTCCGGCTCGACGACGCGAGCGCGGCGGTCAAGGCGAAAGCCCTCCAAGCTTTCCGGTCGCAGCTGGAGCCGGGCCCAAGAGGTGAAGATCCGATTCTGACACCGGAGATACTGGAGCACTTCGCGCGCGACAGGGAGGTCGTGTTCCACGAACCGAGGACGACATCGACGCCGGTGAGCAGATTCGAAACGCTCTACCGCGAACCCGATCCGTGGACGATGGACAGCTGGTACGAACGTCGCAAAAGGACGGTCGCGCTGGCCGCTCTGCCCCGCGAGCGGTACGACTTCGCCGTGGAACCCGCTTGCGGCACAGGAGTCTTGACACTGGACCTGGCCGGACGTTGCGACCGGGTCCACGCCTTCGACCCGGTGCCCGCCGCTCTGTCGATCGCCCGCGATCGCTTGGCCCATCTGTCCACTGTGGAGTTGGCCGCGGGCTCACTGCCGGACGATCTGCGAGGTCCGGCGGATCTGGTGGTACTGAGCGAAATTCTCTACTACCTGGACGAGGCGGACCTGACGGCGACGCTGGACCGGACTGTGGCGTCGCTACGCCCGGACGGTGAGGTGCTGGCCGTGCACTGGCGACCGCAAGCTCCGGACGCGCCCCACCACGGCGCCGAAGTCCACGAGAGGTTGCGAGCCCATCCAGGTCTGCGAAGCCTGGTGACGCACCGTGAGACCGACTTCCTGGTCGACGTTCTGGTACGCCGTTGATCACGTCCGTGGGCGTGCTGATTCCGGCGCGTGACGAAGAAACCGATCTCCCGGCCTGCCTGCGCGCGCTCGCCGTCGCCCTGCGCACACTGCCTCCGGAACTGGAGCGGCGGGTCTGCGTGGTGGCCGACCGCTGCCGCGACGACACCGCCGAGCTGGCCAGGAGCGCGGGAGCGGACGTCCTCGTCAACGCTCACGACCTGCCGATAGGAGCGATCCGGGCGCTGAGCGCACGGCATCTGCTTCGCGGGTTGAGGCACCACGCCTCCGCCCGCACCCTGCTGCTGAGCACGGACGCGGACACCGTGGTCGACCGCGACTGGGCGGTCCGGCATGTCCGCAGAGCGGACGCGGGCTGGGACGCCGTGGCAGGCACGGCGAAGCTGAACGCCGGATTGACATTCCCCGCGCAGCCTCGCTACGAGGCGCTGCTCGCGAACACACGAATTCCCGAAGGCCACGGAAACGTCTACGGAGCCAACCTGTCGATCAGGGCGAGCGCCTACCACGCGGTCGGCGGCTTTCTCCCGATCCGAACCGCCGAAGACCACGACCTGTGGCGTCGCCTCGCTCGCGCCGGATTCCGCCTGGCTTATGCCGAGGAAGCGAAAGTGATGACGAGCTCCCGGCTGAACGGCCGAGCGCCGGACGGCCTCTCGACATTGCTGCGTGCACTCGCCACTGCCTCATGAACCTTCGAAAAGCCTTTTCGCCGTCGCCGGTCACGACCGTGGCGAGGAGAGCGCGGCTGCCAGGATGGGGCCGAGTTGGCGCAAGGCGGGCGTGCGCATCATGCGGTGGTGTGTGGTGTCGATCTGGTGGGTCGTGATGCGGCCATCGACGTAAGGCCGCCAATCGTCGGCCAATCCGGTCGGTCCGGCCGTGCACAGCAGCAGGTCACCGCCGAACCGGCCGGGGGTGAAGCCACCTTGCAGCCGGATGCTGTGCCGGACGCTGGCGGTGATTCGCTCGATGGTCTCGGCAGGCAAGCCTGCCTCGCAGATTTCGTCCGCGAGCTCCTCCTCGGCGATACCGTCCGGGAGGGGGTCGCCGGTCCGGTCCACCACGGGCGGTACGTCGAGGATCGCCAGCAGCGCCACCTTTTCGCCCTCTTGCTCGAGCCGGACCGCGAGCGCGTGGGCGACCAGCCCGCCGAACGACCAGCCCAGCAACCGGTACGGTCCGCTCGGTTGTACTCCCCGGATGTGCCGCAGATAATCCGCGGCGATCTCCTCGACGGTCTCCGGCACGGCACCGTCGTCACCGAAGATCGCCGACTGCAGTCCGTAGAGCGGGGTCTCCGGATCGAGGTGGTGCAGCAGTCCCGCGTACGACCAGCTCATCCCGCTCGATGGATGGACGCAGAACACCGGTGGCAGGCTGCCGTGCCCGCGCAACTCGAGCAGTACGTCGAAGGCACCGCCTGTGCTGTCTCCCGCCATCAGCCGGGCGAGCGCGGCGGGCGTTGGCGCTTCGAACACCGCACCGACACCCAGTTCCACCCCGAGCACGGCCTGAATCCGGCTGACCAAGCCGGTCGCCAGCAGCGAATGCCCACCCAGGTCGAAGAAACCGTCGTCCGGGCCGACTTCCCCGATACCGAGCACGTCGGCGAACAGCCGGCACAGCACCGCTTCCCTCGGCGAGCGAGGACTGTCCGCGGACCCGGCGAACGTGGGTTCCGGCAGTCCCCGCCGATTCAGCTTTCCGTTGGGCAGCAACGGTAACGCGTCCAGCACCAGCACCACGGCCGGCACCAGGAACGCGGGCAGCCGCTCCGCGACATACTTACGCGCCAGGACATCCAGGTCGGTGGTGGCCCCCGGTTCCGGTGTCACGTATCCCACCAGACACGGCTCGCCCCGGCTGTCCGGCCGGACGACGACCACCGCCCGCGCGACTCCCGGGCAGCAGGCGAGCGCCGCTTCCGCTTCACCCGGCTCGACCCGGAACCCGCGGATCTTCACCTGGTCGTCCGATCGGCCGGCGTACTCGAGGTAACCATCCGGATGCCAGCGGGCGAGGTCACCGGTGCGGTACATCCGCGCGCCCGGCGCGCCATAGGGATCCGGCACGAACCGTTCGGCGGTCAGCCCGGGACGGTTGCCGTATCCCCTCGGCAGCCCCGCGCCCGCGGTGTACAGGTCACCGGCGATGCCGACCGGCACCGGGCGGAGCCCGCCGTCGAGCACGTAAGCGCGAAGGTTGTCCAGCAACCGGCCGATCGGCGCGGGAGAAGGCCAGTCGCCGGGATCACCGTCCATTGTGTACGCGGTGACGACCTGGGCCTCGGTCGAGCCGTAGTTGTTGTGTACCCGGCGCTCCGGCAACCGCCCGCAGAACCTTCTGACCTGACGGCTCACCGTCAGCGCCTCCCCCGCCTGGACGATGTCCCGCAGGTCCGGCAGATCCGCGTCCAGCTCGTTGGCCGCGCTGCCCAGCGCGTCGATCAGCAGGTTCGGCACGAACAACTCGTTCACCCGGTGCTTTTCGAGCCACCGCACCAGCCGGAGCGGGTCGGTCCGGACGTCGGCGGGCACGATCACCAGGGTGCGGCCGGAAGTGAGCGCCGACAGCATCTCCTGCAGCGACACGTCGAAGCTCGCCGACGCGAACTGGGCCGTGCGGATGCCGGGCCCCTCGCCGAGCACGGTGTTGTGCCACTCGAACATGTTCACCATGACGTCCGGTGTCATCACCACCCCCTTCGGCCGCCCCGTGGAGCCGGAGGTGTAGATGACGTACGCGGGGCTCAGCCGGTTCAGGCCGGTAGTCCGCTCATCGTCCCGCACCGCATGGCCCGGATAGGCTTCCAGGTCGACGTCGTCGACGATGACGCACGGATAATCGTTGTCCGGCAACGACTTCGCGATCGCCTTGGTGGTCAGCAGCGACGCCGGACTCGCGTCGCCCAGCATGAACTCGATGCGCTCCGCCGGGTAGTCCGGGTCGATCGGCAGGTACGCCCCGCCCGCCTTGAGGATCGCCATCAGCCCGACCACGACGTCCAGCGATCGCCCGATCATCACGCCGACCGTCCGTTCCGGACCGACGCCGTGGTGGATGAGCAGCCTGGCCAGCCGGTTGGCCCGCTCGGCCAGTTCGCCGTAGCTCAGCTGTGCGTCCTCGTAGACAGCGGCGACCGCGTCCGGTGCGCGCGCCACCTGTTCGTCGAAGAGATCCGGCAGTGCGGCGAACGGGATGTCGCGAGACGTGTCGTTCCAGTCGACGAGGACTTGCGCGCGCTCGTCCGCGGTCAGCAGCTCGATGTCGTCGAGGGCGCGCTCGGGCTCGGCGGCCACCGCCGTCAACAGGCGGCGCAGCCGGGTCACGATCGACACGGCGGTGCCGAGGTCGAAGATATCGGTGTTGAACTCGATCGTGCCGTCCAGCTTCGCTTCGCCTTCGGTGAACTGCAGGAAGACGTCGAACTTCGACGTCCCGGTCGGGACGTACCCGTCGGTCACGCTCAGCCCGTCCATCGCGATCCCGCCCCGCGGCTGGTTCTGCATGCCCAGCAGCACTTGGAAGAGGGACTGGTGCGCCCGGGATCGAGCCGGGTTGAGCATCTCGACGATCTGATCGAACGGGACGTTCTGATGTGCGTAGGCGTCCAGGTCGACGTTTCGTACCCGCTCGAGCAGCTGCCGGAACGTCCTGACACCCGAACAATCGGTCCGCAGGACCAGCGTGTTGACGAAGAAACCGACCAGATCGTCCAGCGCCTCGTCGGTACGCCCGGCGACCGGCGTCCCGATCGGGATGTCGCCGCCCGCGTCGAGCTTCGACAGCAGCGCGACCAGACCCGCGTGCACCACCATGAAAAGGCTGACTTCGTACCGGGCGGCGAGCGTGGTCAGCGCGGCATGGAGCTCCGCGTCCCAGGTGAACTCGTGGATGTCGCCCCGGTGGGTGGCGATCGCCGGATGCGGCCGGTCGGCGGGCAGCGTGATCCGCTCGGGCAACCCCGACAGTGTCTGCCGCCAGTACTCCAGCTGCGTGCCATGGACGCTCGCGGGATCCGAGGCGTCACCGAGCAACTCCTTGTGCCACAACGTGTAGTCCACGTAGTGCACGGGGAGTTCCGTCCACTCGGGATCTTCTCCCGCGTGGCGGGCGTTGTACGCCGCGCTGAGGTCCTTGGTGAGCGGCGACAAAGACCAGCCGTCACCGGCGATGTGGTGCAGCAGCACCATGAACACGTGCTCATCGGCCGAGTGCTCGACCAGCCAGGCGCGGATCGGCAGGTCGCGAGCCAGGTCGAAGGTGCTGCGAGCCAACGACTCCAGCACGGTGTCCAGGGCCTGTCCGTTCACCTGGACCGACTCGACGACCGGCCGCGCGGCGTCGACGGAAAGCACGTGCTGGCGTGGCACGCCGTCGGTGTCCGGGAACACCGTGCGCAGGCTCTCGTGCCGGGCGATCACGTCACCCAGCGCGGCCCGCAGCGCGATCTCGTCCAAATCTCCCTTGATCCGCAGGGTCATCGAGATGTTGTACGTCGCCGACGGTCCCTCGAGCCGATGCAGGAACCACAGTCTCGCCTGCGCCGGGGACAGCGGCACGTGTTCGGGCCGGGGCATCGGCCGCAGGACGAGCCTGCGTTCCCGCGCCTGTGACACGAGGCCCGCCAGTAGCGCGGGGGTGGGCGCGTCGAACGGTGCCCGCATGCCGAGTTCCACCCCGAGCACCGAACGAACACGGCTGACCAACCGCGTCACGACGAGCGAATGCCCGCCCAGGTCGAAGAAGCTGTCCTCGGCGCCGACGTCCTCGACGCCGAGCACCTCGCCGAACAGTCCGCACAACGTGCTTTCCAGCGGGGTCCTGGCGGCGCGCGACGCCGAGCCGAACACCGGCGCCGGAAGTGCCCGCCGATCGACCTTCCCGGAGGGCGCCAACGGGAATCGCGCCGAGACCATGATGGCCGCGGGCACCATGTAGCCGGGGAGATACCGGGTGACGAACTCTTTCGCCGTCACGCCCAACCGCGCCGGATCCACCGATGTTTCCGAAGTATCGGGCGTGACGTGCCCGACCAGGCATCGCTCGCCGCGGGCGTCGGTACCGACGACGACCACCGCGCCGGCCACGCCGGGGCATCGCGCCAGCGCCGATTCGACTTCGCCCAGTTCGATCCGGAAGCCGCGGATCTTCACCTGGTCGTCGGTCCGCCCCAAGTACTCCAGCCCACCGCTGCCCCACCGCACCAGGTCACCGGTGCGGTACATCCGCCCGCCGCCGAACGGATCCGCCACGAACCGGGAAGCCGTCAACCCAGCGCGACCCCAGTATCCCCAAGCCAGGCCCTCGCCGCTCACGTACAGCTCGCCCGGCACCCCCGGCGGTACCAGCCCCAGCCCGTCGTCCAGCACATAGCACCGGTAGCCGGGCAGCGGACGGCCGATCGCTGCCTGCTGGCCGGGCTCCAGCGCCGCGTACGTGACGTGCACCGTGGTCTCGGTGATGCCGTACATGTTGACCAGCCGGGGACTGTGGTGCCCGTGCCGTCCGTACCACTCGTCCAGCTTCGCCAGGTCGAGCGCCTCACCGCCGAAGATCACGTAGCGCAGGGCGAGCCTGGCCGAGGTGGGCGGATCCTCGGCGTCGGCTCGCATCAGTTCGTAGAACGCCGACGGGATCTGGTTGAGCACGGTGACCTGCCGGTCGGCGAGCAGGCGCAGGAGATCCGGCGGAGACTGGGCGATCTCGGCCGGAACCACGACGAGCTTGGCGCCGTACGCCAAGGCGCCCCACAGTTCCCAGACCGAGAAGTCGAAGGCGTACGAGTGGAACAGCGTCCAGGTGTCCTCCGGGCCGAAGTCGTACGAATCACCGGCCGCGGTGAACAGCGCCACGACGTTCCGGTGCGGGACGACCACGCCTTTCGGCCGGCCGGTGGACCCGGAGGTGTAGATCAGGTATGCGGCGTCACCCGCTTGTGGTGCGGTGGAAAGAACCGGCCTCGGGCCGTCGGCCAGCCGAGCCTCGACTGCCGGGTCGTCCAGCAGGATCCGGGCCGGCCGCCGTTGAGACGTGCTCTCCTCCGGCGCGGCGGGCTCCTCGCCGGGTAGCGCGGCGTCCGTGCGGATGGCGTAGATGTTGTAGAGCGCGGTGTTGTCCAGCAGCCGGTTGTCCTGCGCGCAGGTCACCTCGTACCCGAGCCCCCGCAGCAGGGTCAGCACCTGCTCGAGCCGGCCGTCGACGTCGTGCACCTCGACCACGAGCTGCCGGATGAGTGGCCAATGCTCGGCGTCGATGCCCTTGAGCACCTCGTATTCGGCGCTCTCGACGTCGATCTTCAGCAGGTCGATCCGCTCGACGCCGTACTCGCGCACGACCTCCGAAAGGGTGCGCAGCCGGCAGGTGAACCGTTCGCTGGACAGCCGCGCGTCGACCAGCTCGTCGACGTCCTCGTCGCTGGCGACCGCGTCGTCACCGAGCTGGTCGAATTGGTTGCGCAGGTAGGAGTGGACCATCTCGTGCGCCGCCCCGGCGGTGGTGACGCAGGAGGAGATGACCGTGTCATGCGGGTAGAAGGTGAAGTTCGCCTCGCCAGACTGTGCGGCGAGGCCGTACGGGAGGGCCTTGGCGTTGAGGCCGTGCAGCTCGACATTGCGGCGCAAGGACTCGTACACCGGAGGGACCGGTTCGAAGGAGTAGATGGTGGCGTTGGGCCAGCGCAGGCCGGCGAACAGCGTGTACATGCCGATGTTCGCACCGACGTCGAAGAGCACGTCGCCGTCCCGCACGGTGATCCCGTCTCGCAGGTACTCGAGCTTGGTGAAGATCTCCTCGAAGAGGAAGTCGGTCTCGCTCTTGTTCTGGTGGAACAGCTCCACCCCGTTGGGCAGCGTGTAGACCTGCTCCGGCGCGTCCGGGCCGAGCGCGTCCGCAGTGCCGACGACCACGACCGGATCGGCGTCCCGCAGCATCCACGCCACGCGCTCCCCGGGAAAGGACGGATCCAACGGCACATACGCCGCTCCGGACTTCAGCACCGCCAGCAGCACCATCGGCAAGTCCGCGGACCTCGGCAGCCGCACGCCGACGAACGTGCCAGGGCGGGCACCGTGCTCGGCCAGCAGCCCGGCCAGCCTGGTCGCCCGGTCGTCGAGTTCGCGATACGACACCGAGATCTCGCCGTACACCAACGCGACCGCGTCCGGCCGTTGCCGCACCTGGGCTTCGAAAAGGTCGACCAGGGTCGCGGTCAAAGACGGCTCCTTCTTCTCGGCGCCAGAACGGAAACCACCTCGACTCTAGGGACCTGCCGGGTGACAGAGAACTACTCGGTTGGGTAGCCCACTCGGCGCACACGGGCTCCGCGCTCCCGTTTCTTGCCACCCCGCAAGCGAACGGCTAGCGTCGATCTTCAGTCCGGTCTCGCGGTTTCCCGGCATGACGGAGGGCGGAAATGGACGGCGCATCAAGCTCGGCGTTGCCGGAGCTGGCGGCGGAATTCTGGGCCTGGCGCACCCGGACCCAGCCGGACTCCTACGACGACATCACCAGGGTGGAGCGGCCTCCTGACCAGGTGGCCGACTGGTCGTCATCGGCGATGCGTGCCCGGCGCGAGGCCCACGAAGGATTCTCCGACCGGTACCGCCGGATCGAGGTGTCCGATGTGGACACCAGTGACCAGGTGGACCGGCGGCTGCTCGGATCGGCGCTGGCGCGGGTCCGGTGGGAGCTGGACCTTTCGCGTGCCTGGCAACGTGACCCGTCGTTCTACGTCGACCAGAGCCTGGTCTGTGTCTACAATCTTCTGTTGGAGCCGCCACCGTTCGGCACCCAGCGGGCCGACGCCGTCGTTCGTCATCTGCGCAACGTGCCCGTCGTTCTGGAACAAGCACACGAGAACCTCGCCGGGACGATCGTCGGGCCGTTCGCCCGGCGAACGCTCACCGTGCTCCACCAGGCCGACGAACAGCTGCGGACGGCGATGTCGGCACTGGCCGTGTCGTTGCCCGACCGCCGATTGCCCGCCGCGGCCGAAACCGCCGCACGGGCTGTCGCCGGCTACCGGGAGTGGCTTGCCCGGCAAGCCCCGTTCGACACCGACGAAGTCGCGGTCGGTGCGGACGCGTTCGCGTTCTTCCTGCACCGCGTGGCGCTGCTGCCGTTCCCGGCGGAACAGCTGCGGACGATGGCCCACCAGGAACGGAATCGAGTGGCGTGGGCCGAGACGCTTTCATGCCGTGGCGATCACACAGTGGCCAAGGGGAAGCTACCCGGCATGGCCGAGTTGATCGCCCGGCAACGCGACGCCGAGCGTGACCTGCGGCGGTTCTACCTCGAACACGGTGTCCTGAGCCTGCCCGCGGGTCCGCGGAGATACCGGATGGCACCTCTCCCCGCATACCTCGAACCGCTGACCTGGCTGGGTGTGCCGCACTACCCGGCGTCACCGTCCCGTGTGGACGATGACGCGATTCGCTATGTCCGGCAGCCGCACCCGAGCCTGCCCTACTTCGATCTCGCCGAGATCCGCACCCCGCTCACCGGGCTCGCGCACGAAGGCATCCACGCACAGCAACTCGCGATCTCCTGGCAGCACGACAATCCGGCACGCCGTCACTACTACGACTCCGCGCCGAACGAGGGAATCGCGTTCTACCACGAAGAACTGCTGCTGAACCTGGGAGCCTTCGACAGCGAACCGGCAGGCGCCGCGTTCGTCGTCAACGCGATGCGGCTCCGGGCGCTTCGCGTGGAGATAGACGTCGCGCTGGCGCTCGGCGAGTTGTCCTTGCGGGAAGCGGCCGACGTGCTCGCGGAATCGGTCCCCATGGACCGGGCGACCGCGTGGCAGGAGGCCACCTTCTTCGCGGGGAACCCCGGCCAGGGGTTGAGTTACCAGATCGGCAAACTGCAGATCCTCGACCTGCTGGCGGCCTGCGCACAGCGTCAGGGCGACGCCTTCGATCTGAAGGCGTTCCACGACCGGTTGTGGCTCGAAGGCAACGTGCCGGTCGCGTTGCAACGCTGGGAACTCCTCGGTCTGCGCGACCACCTCGACCGGGCGGACCTGCTGGCCCCCGCTGGTGTCGAACGCCCACCAGCGCCCTGGCGGTGCTACTGAGGCCGATGGTGACGTTCCAGGTCCGTGAAGGCCCCCTTGAGGGACCCAGAGTCCCTCAAGGAGGCCTTCACGGACACCCCGGCCCCGACTCGCGACCACCCGCCAAGCCGAGTTGACCGTCCACAAGAGACACGATTCGGGTGAGGTCGTGAGTGGCGATTCGGATTATTGGGGGGTAAGGCAAAGGTGGCGTCTTACGTGCTCGCCCGGGTGCTGATCTGGGTGTCGCGAAAGCCACTTTCGGGACATCTGATGTCCCGAAAGTGGCTTTCGCGACATGCCCGGTGCGGGTGGCGCGGTCATGAACCGACACCGCGAACTAGTTCTTCCGTAGCCGTGTGATCGGCACTATCACGGCGGTGAGCAGTGGCGCCAGACCCGCCAGGAGCAGACCCGCGTCAGCGCCGAATCGTGTCACGAGCAATCCCGCCACCGGGCTGGCGGCGGCGGTCCCCAGATAGCCGAAGGCGGAGAAGTACCCGAACGCCTCCGCCAGCCGATCCGGCGAAACCTTCTCGGGAACCAGCAACATCGCCGCGGTGTCACCCGGCGCGAAGGCCAGTCCGGCGATCAGCAGGCAGGCGATGGCGAGCACCAGCGAAGGTGTCACGGCGGCGATCGCGGTGATGAAGCCGTACACGGAGATCAGCACCCAGGCCACGGTGAGACTGGGGGTTCTGCGCAGCAGGTTCGTGGCGGGTAAGGCCGCATAGACGGAACCACTGAGCGCGCTCGTGGCGAAGATACCCGCGAGCACCAGGCCGCCGTTCGTGGTGGGCCCGCCGTGGTCCGCCAGCAACGCGGGAAGGGCGACGTCGAGCGCGCCGAGGTTGATGCCGATGCCCACATTGAGCAGCAGCGGCACCCAAAGCCGTGCCAGCAGGGTTCGCGCCGACGACGACTGCCGGGGGCCGCTTCCGGGGGCCCGGCTCGGCAACGTCCAACTGAGCAGCGCACCCGATGCCACGACAGCGGCCACCGCGCCGATACACGCCTGTGGCCCGACCAGCGCGGCCACCACGGCCGCCAGCGCCGGACCGCCGATCCACGCCGACTGCAGTGCGACCGCGTCGATCGCGTACGCCTGCTTGAGCTGGCCGGGCTGCAGGACCTGCGGCAACAGCGACCGGTACGCCCCGCTCACCCCCGCACCGCTGCCCGCCGCCACGACCACCAAAGCCAGCAGCACCACCAAAGGCGCACCCGCGGCGGCCGCGATCGCCGTGGCGACCAGGCCTGCCGTCGACCCCAGCAGCGACCAGCCCAGCGCACGAGGCAACGTGGCCCGATCCATTTGCCTGCCCCGCCAAGGCGCGCACGCCGCGTAGGTCAGCGCGCTGGCGCCGCTCAGCAAACCGGCGCCGACGAACGACCCCGTCACGTCGTGGGCGGTGAGCACCAACGCGACCGGCAGCATCGTCTGGGGCAGCCTGGCGAGCGACGCCGCGGCCAGCCACCGAAACCAGGTCGGATTCGCCCGCAGCGGCCTGGCCACATCGTCCTCGACGGACATAGCTTCCTCCTGGCAGGCCTGGCATGGATGTACGCATCGCCGGGGTCGAAGGCTACCGATCGGGTCCGGGCGCGGAGTCCAATCGTCCCGCGATCAGGTCGAGGCACAGATGCGTGGGCGGCCCCATATGCGTGACGGCTTCGGCGTCGTGGGAGATCCGGTTGATCTCGTGTGCCTGGAGGTAGCCGGCGCTGCCGAGGAGACCTCGGACCGTGCCGCAGACGGTCTCACCGGTCGTCGAGGCGAAAACCTTGACACAGTAGGCACGCAGCACTCTGTCGTGTGCCGGGCCGGCGGTGAGATCGCGGACGGCGGCACGGGCCGACCTGACGGCGATCTCCGTCGAGGCGAGCTGCCGCTGAAACCGTGGTTCGTCGAAGAGCTCGCGGTCGCGGGCGTGCCCGAGCGCGGTTTCGTGCGCCGCCTGAGCCAGCCCCACGCTGACCGCACCGAGGGTGAGCCCCAGCCGGTGGGGCAGCTGGATCGCTTCGGTGGTGGCGCTGCCGGAGCAGAGCAGGTTGCCCTCCGCGACGGTCACGTCCTGGAACCGCACCATTCCCGTCCCGGAGCCGCGCATACCGGCCATGTCGAGTGCGTCCGGGGGCACCTGGACCCCGGAGGTGGCCGCTTCGACGAGGAACAGCGCCTGGTCACTCCCGCCGTAGGTGGGCCCGGTGGAGTGAGCTGTTTCGGTGGTGGAGGGAAGCTGTACGAGCACGATGAAGAAGTCGGCGACGGTGGCGCTGGTGGAGAAGGTTTTGCCGCCCTTGATCTCCCACCCTCCGGCGGTGTCCCGCTGGGCGCTCGTGGACAGCGAGCGCTTGTCCGCGGTCGATCCGGGCTCGCTCCACGCGGACGCCACCAGCTCGCCGCCTCGTGCGACGCGCGGCAGCCAGTGTTTCTTCTGGGCCTCGGTGCCGTACTGCTCGATCCGCACCACCACCGCGCAGTGGAGGTACAACATGATGGCGATCGACGGGTTGTCCGCGGCGACGGCCTCGATCACGGTGTTCGCGGCGGCCGCGTCATAGCCCCAGCCGCCGTGGTCTTCGTGGACCATCATGCCCAGCAGCCCCGACCGGCGCAGCGCCTCGAGGCTCGCAGGGTCGACCTGCCCTGTCTCGTGTGCCCGGCGGGCGCCGGCGCGGAGGGTCTCACCGAACTCCGGGCCGGGCGTGAAGTGACCGGGGAGATTCATCTGCCGTCGCCTTTCCATCAGCCCGACCACATGGCGAGCAGTTTCTCGCGCTCACCAGGGAGCAGTATATCGACGGCGCCCAGGCGCGAACCGGGATCAGCGACCGCGGCACGCACCACCTGGACCAGCCGCTGGGTCAGGGACGTGACTGTTTCCTCGTCGAAGATGTCGGTGGCGTACTCGACCAGCGCGTCGATGCCTTGCGGACGGCCGCCGGCGTCACGCCGCTCGGTGAACGCGAACAGCAGATCGAATTTGGCGTTGCGCAGCCCGGCCTGGTGCTCGGTCACCTCCACACCGGGGAACTCCAGCGTGGCCTCACCCGCGTTCTGCAGGACCAGTGACACTTGGAACAACGGGTTGTGGCTCAGCGATCGCGCCGGATTGAGCACCTCGACCAGTCGCTCGAACGGCACGTCCTGGTTGGCGTAGGCGGCCAGGTCGGTTTCCCGCACCCGCGCCACTAGTTCGGTGAAGGTCGGGTTGCCGCTGGTGTCGGTGCGGAGCACCAGGTTGTTGACGAAGAAGCCGACGAGGTCGCTGAACGCGTCGTCGTTGCGGCCCGCGATCGCCGCGCCGATCGGGATGTCCGTGCCCGCGCCCAGCCGGGTGAGCAAACCGGCCAGCATCACCTGCAAGGTCATGAACAAGCTGGCGCCCCCGGTTCCGGCAAGCCGGGTGAGGCCGTCGTGCAGATCGGCGTCGAGTCCGAAGTAGATCGTCCGGCCACGCTGGCTGCGTACGGCCGGCCGGGGCCGATCCACCGGAAGCTCCAGTTGTTCGGGCAGACCGGCCAGCTGTCCGGTCCAGTACCGCAGCTGCTCCGCGATACCTGTCCCGTCGGTGTGGAGACTTTCCCGTTGCCACAGCGTGTAGTCCGCGTACTGGACAGGCAACGGCGCCCAGTCCGGGGCGCCGCCCGCCCGCCTGGCGGTGTACGCGGTGGACAGATCCCGCAACAGCGGCCGCATCGACCAGCCGTCGGTGGCGATGTGGTGCAGGCAGATCAGCAGCACGTGCCGGTCGGGGGCGAGCCGGAAGAGCTTGGCGCGCAACGGCGGCTTGTGCTCGAGGTCGAACGGGCGGTCGACTTCGGCCGCCACGGCGTCGGGTACGCCGGGCTCCGGACAGTCCACTGTGGTCAGACGGAACGGTTCGGGGTCGAGCACTCGCTGGTACGGCTCGTCACCGGACAACGGGAACACCGTTCGCAGGCTTTCGTGCCTGGCGATCACGTCACCGATCGCCGTCTGCAACGCGTCCACGTCCACCTCGCCGGTCAGCGAGAACACCGACGGCAGGTGGTACGCCGAACCGTCATCCGTCCGTGTCGCCAGCTGCTCGACGAACCACAACCGTTGCTGCGCGAAGGACAACGGCACCCGGGCCGGTCGGCGCATCACCCTGACCGGCAGTCTGCTGGACGCCGGTCCGTCGATGGCCTTGGCGATGCCCGCGACCGTCTGCCGGTCGAAGACCACCCGCACCGGCAGGTCCACGCCGAACACCGAACGCACCCGGCCCGCCAGCTTGGCGGCCAGCAGCGAGTGGCCGCCGAGGTCGAAGAACCCGTCGTCCACACCGACTTCGGCGAGCCCCAGCACCTCGGCGACCAGCCGGCACAGCAGTTCTTCCTGCGGAGTGCGCGGTGCCCGGCCGGTCACCGTCCACTGTGGAGCGGGCAGCGCGGCGAGGTCCACTTTCCCGTTGGCGTTCTCCGGCAACCGGTCCAGTACGACGAACGAGGCCGGGACCATGAAGGAGGGCAGGGTCCCCGACACATGCCGCCGCAGCTCGGCGACGTCGAGCCGGACGGCCCCGGTGCCCACCACGTACGCCACGAGCCGGAGGTCTCCCGGCGCCACTTCGATCGCGGTCACGGCGGCCTGTGCCACCCCGGCGTGCTCGTGCAGGATCGTTTCGATCTCCCCTGGCTCCACCCGGTAGCCCCGGATCTTCACCTGGTGGTCGGCCCGGCCGGCGAACGCCACCGTGCCGTCGCCGTTCCACCTGGCCAGATCACCGGTCCGGTACATCCGCTCGCCGGGTGCGCCGAACGGATCCGGAAGGAACCGCGTCGCGGTGAGACCGGGCTTGGCCAGATAGCCACGGGCCACCCCCGCGCCCGCGATGTACACCTCGCCGAGCACACCGGGCGGGACCGGGCGCGCTGTCTCGTCCAGCACGTAGACCCGGTGATTCCACACTGGACGGCCGAGCGGGACGGTCGTGGTCCGGCCGCTCGCGGCGACCTCGCCGGGCACGGGGAACGAGAGCGCGCAATGCGTCTCCGTCGGCCCGTACTGGTTGATCAGCCGGCGGCCCGGCCGGGCGGCCAGCAGGGATCGAAGCTCATCGCCCAGTGTCAGCGCCGATCCCGCCTGCACGATGTCGGTCAACGTCGGCAACTCGGTGCCCTCGGCGACGGCGGCCGAGCAGATACCGTCGAGCATCAACGTCGGCGCCATGATCATGCGCACCCGGTGCCGGTCGATCCAGTGCACCAGCCGCGCCGGATCGGTGCGGAGGTCCGGCTCGGGGATCGCCACCGTGCCACCGCAGGCGAGCGTCGCGAGCGTCTCCTGCAACGACATGTCGAATCCGACACTCGCCAGATGGGCGGTGACCCCACCCGGGTACCCCGAACCGCCGTCCGCCTGCCAGCACACCATGTTGAACAGCCCGGCCGCGGGCATCACGACACCCTTGGGCATCCCTGTCGAACCGGAGGTGTAGATCACGTAGGCGGCAGCGGCCGCTCCCCCGCTACGCCGCTCGTCCCCGGTCAATTTCGTCGCGGGCAGCCGGTCGATCCGCGCCACGTCCTCGGGGTCGTCGAGGACCAGGGCACCGGGTACCCGTTGTGCGTGCTCGACGGTCGTCACCACGACCGAGGGTGCGGCGTCGGCGATCATGAAGCCGACCCGGTCGTCGGGAAAGTCCGGATCCACCGGGAGATAGGCCGCGCCCACCTTGACGGTGGCCAGCATCGCGACCAGGAGTTCCACGGAGCGGTCCAGCACCACCGCGACGACCCGCTCGGGCCCGGCGCCTCGCCTTGTCAGTTCCCTGGCCACTTGGTTGGCCCTGGCGTGCAGTTCGGCGTAGGTGACGCTGACCGTGTCCGTGACGACGGCGACCGCCGACGGTGTCCGCTCGGCTTGGTTCTCCAGCAACGTGGCGAGGTCGGTGGCGGGCAAGGCCCTGGCAGAGTCGTTCCACTCGGTCACCACCCGGTGCCTGCCGGGCGCGGACAGCAGTTCGTATCGTGACATCGGCAGCCCGGGATCACCGGCGGCCTGGTCCAGCACCAGGCACAGCTGCTCCGCCATGGCCTCGACCGTGCCGTGGTCGTACACGTCGGTGGTGTACTCGACCAGGCCGTCCACCCCGCACGGCGCACCGTCGGCGGACAGCTTTTCCTTGAAGTTGAACGATAATTCGAACCGGGACGTCCCGATGTCGACCGCCTCGAATCGGGACGTGAGGCCCGGCGCGTCCAGCGCGGGCTCGACGTTCGCGTCCACCAGGAACAGCACCTGGAAAAGCGGGTGCACGCCGAGGGAACGAACCGGGTTGACCGCTTCGACGACGTGTTCGAACGGCACGTCGGCGGCGTCGAACGCGGCGAGGTCGGTCGTCCGGACCCGCTCGATCAGCTCGTGGAAGTCCGGGTCGCCCGCCGTGCCGGTGCGCAGGACGAGCGTGTTGACGAAGAATCCGACGAGGTCGTCCAGCGCCGCGTCGGTGCGGCCGGCGATGGGCGCGCCGATCGGCACGTCGGTGCCTGCGCCCAACCTGGTCAACAAGGCGCAGAGGCCCGCCTGGATGACCATGAACAGCGTGGCCTGATGCTCCCTGGCGAGGCCGGTGAGCCGCTGGTGCAGTTCGGTGCCGAGGTGCAGGCGCACCCGGCCGCCGTCGTAGCCGGCGACGGCCGGGCGGGAGCGGTCGGTCGGCAGGGTGAGCTGCCCTGGCGTGCCCTTGAGCGCTGTCCGCCAGTAGTCCAGCTGTTCGGCCAGCAGGGAATCCTCGTCACGGTCGGCCAGTTCCCGTTGCCACTGAGCGTAATCCGCGTACTGCACCGGCAGTTCCGGCCATTGTGGCGCGCTGCCGGTCAGTCTGGCCTGGTAGGCGGTGGACAGGTCACGCCGCAGTGGTTCGAACGACCAGCCGTCGACGGCGATGTGGTGCAGCGCCAGCAAAAGCACGTGCTCGTCGGGACCGAGGACGAACAGGTAGGTCCGCAGAGGTGCGTCCTCGGTCAGGTCGAAACCTTCGGACGCGTACCGCCGGACCGTCTCTTGCGCCTTGTCCGGCTCGACGTCGATCACCTTCACCGCCGTGGCCGCGTCCGGGACGTCGAGGACCTCCTGCCTCGGCGTTCCCGCCTCCGCCGGGAAGATCGTCCGGAGCGGCTCGTGCCGGGCGATCACATCGCACACCGCCTGGCGGACCGCCTCGACGTCCAGCTCACCCGACAGCCACAAGGCCAGCGGGGTGTTGTACCCGGCCCCGCCACCGGCGACCTGGTTGAGGAACCACTGGCGCTGCTGCGCGAACGACAACGGGACCCGCGCGGGGCGGTCCTTCCGCTCGATGGGCGGGCGGCTCGTCCGGTACGTGTCGAGCCTGCTCGCCACGCCGGCAGGCGTCGGCGCGGTGAAGAACTCCCGCGGGGTGATCTGCGCGCCGAACGCCGCCTGCAACTGGCTCAGCAGGCGGGATGCCAGCATCGACTGACCGCCGAGCTCGAAGAAGTCGTCGTCCGCGGCCACCCACGGTTCGCCGAGCACTTCGGCGAAGATCGACCGGACGAGATCGGTTCGCGGGTCCGTCCCGGACTGCGCACCGGCGAAGTCACCACGCTCGGACATCGGTTTCCCCCTTCAGTGCCGTCAGCACAGGGTCACTCCCAGCTCGCGCATCCACAGATCGACTTCCAGCAACGGGATCAAGATGTGGGCATGGTTGGCGTGCGTCATCGTCGGCCGGTCCGCGGCGGAGATCATGTCCTCGATCCGTTGCCCGTCAAGCACTCCGGCCAGCGGGGAGGCCGGGTCGCCCGCCAGCGCGCGGACACCGGAGATCACTTGCGCGGCATAACCCGGAGAGAACGACGCCGGATAACCGCTCTTGGGCCGGTCGAGAACCGCGGGCGGCAGCCGATCGCCGAACGCCAGCCGGAGCAGGCTCTTCTCCCTGCCGTCCGCGATCTTCATCTCCCACGGGACGTTCCAGACGTACTCGATCAGCCGATGATCGCAGTACGGCACCCGCACCTCGAGGCCCACCGCCATGCTCATCCGGTCCTTGCGGTCCAGCAACAGGCTGAGCGGGGCCTGCATGCTCAGGTACAGGACCTCACGCATCCGCGCGTTCAGCTTGGTTTCCCCTGGCAGGCCGGGCACTTCGGCCAGCAGCGTCCGGTAGAGGTCCTGTTCCTGTTCCCACGGTTCGATCCGGGCGCGGACGTCCGACGCGACGAAGTCGGTCAGCCGTACGCCGTCCCCCATCCAGGGAAACGTGTCCGCCCAGACCGCGTCCGGGTGGCGGAACCACGGGTAGCCGCCGAACACCTCGTCCGCCGCCTCACCGGACAACGCGACGGTCGACGTCTCACGGACCGAACGGAACAGCTCCAGCATCGACGCGTCGAACTGCCCGAGACTCGGCAGGTCGCGCGCGTGCCTGGCGATCGGGAGGGCGGACAGCATGCGCTCGTCGTCGACGATCACCTCGTGGTGGTCGGCGCCGATATGCGCGGCGGTCAGCTTGGCGTACGGGCTGTCCCGGTCGGGGCGCAGCGCGGTCGGCCGGAAGTCCGACTCGGCACCGGCGAAATCGACCGAGTACGTCGACAACGGCCCGGAACCGTTCTCCCGCAGTGTCTCCGCGGCCAGTGCGGCCACCACGGACGAGTCAAGACCGCCGGAGAGCAACGTGCCAAGCGGCACGTCGGAGACCAGTTGCTCGGCGACGATCCGCTCGACCAGCTCACGCACGGTCGACACCGTCTTGTCGAGGTCGTCGGTGTGCTCCTCGCCGCGCAACGCCCAGTACCTCGACTCGGCGAACTCGCCGGGAGTGAACCTCAGAACGTGTCCCGGCCGTACTTCGGCCAGCCCCAGCAACGGCGTCGCGCCCGACGGCGTGAGCCGGGCGTTGAACAGCATCGGCAGCGACTGTTCGCTCATCCTGGCGGTGAACAGCGGGTTGGCGAGGATCGCCTTCGGCTCGGACCCGAACAGCAGGCCGCCCGCGTAACGGTGGTAGTACAACGGTTTCACGCCAAGCCTGTCGCGAACCAACAGCAGCTGACGCCGGTCGGTGTCCCAGACGGCGAAGGCGAATATCCCCACCATGCGCTCGACCGCCGCGGCGCCCCACTCCACATAGGAGCGCAGGACCACTTCGGTGTCGGACTGTGTGCGCATCCGGTGCCCGCGCGCGACGAGCTCGGCGCGCAGCTCCCGGAAGTTGTAGATCTCGCCGCTGTAGGTCAGCACGATCTGCCCGCCACCGGGTGACCGGGTGGTGACCATCGGCTGCTTGCCACCGGCGATGTCGATGACCGCGAGTCTGCGGTGACCGACGGCGGCATGGCGCGACAGCCACACCCCCTCGTCGTCCGGGCCGCGAGGCGCCAGCCCGACGGTCATCTCACCGAGGCAGGCGCCCTCCGCCGACAGATCGCGGGTGAAGTCCACCCAACCGGCGATTCCGCACATCAGTCAGTCCCCCGCCACCATGGGCAGCACATCCGCTGCGACCTGTTCCAGCACACGCAGATCTCCTTCGTACGGCGGCTCGCTTCTCGGAAACGGCACGATCAGGTCGGTCACCCCGATCTCCGCGTACCGGCCTGCCTCGTCGGCGAACGCGGCGGCCGAGGAGAACGGTGCCTGCGCCCGATTGACGTTCAGCAGAAACACCTTCAGCGTCGCGGGATCACGGCCCTCCTCGACGCACATCCGCCGGACGGCGCCGATCTGCTCGCGGGCCAGCTCGGGCGTCACCGCCGGGGCCACGCGTCCCCGGCGCGCGGCCACACCGTTGGTCACCCAGCCGTCCCCGTAACGAGCCGCCAACCGCATCCCGGTGGGACCGCTTCCGGCTATCATCACCGGAATCCTGGCGCGCGCGCCGCCGTCCGGGTCGATCCACGCGTTGCGCGCGGAGTAGAACCGGCCCGCGTAGTCCGAACACGGCTGCCGCAAGAGCTGGTCGACGACCTCGACGAACTCCGAGAAACGGTCCCGGCGCTCGGCGGGCGACCACGGCGCCTCGCCCAGCACCTCCGCGTCGGCGCCGGTCGCTCCCGCGCCGATTCCGAGCACGAACCGGTCGTCCGAAAGGTCGGACAGGGTGAGCGCTTCCTTGGCGAAGGGCACCGGGTGCCGGAAGTTCGGGGACGCGACCAGCGTGCCGAGCCGAATCCGCCGGGTACATTGCGCGGCCGCGGCGAGTGTCGGCATCGCGGAGTACCACCGTTGCCCGACCAGATCGCGCCACGCGATGTGGTCGAGGGTCCAGGCGTGCGCGAAACCCAGTTCGTCGACCATTTTCCAGGACTGCCGCGCCTCCCGCCAGCGGGCCGCGGGCAGGATCGTCACGCCGATGCGAATGGTGTCCTCCTGTCCGCGGTGTCCCGCAGGAACGCGTCCAGGTGGGACAGCCGCGCGGCGCGCAGGCCGGTGCCCTCCCACCGGAGGTCCAGCCGGGCCGGGCGTTGCTCGTCGTGGAAGTACACGGCTTCCAGCGCGCCGTCGGGAGTCTCGGCGACGACCGGATTGGCCACCAGAAGGTCACGTACCGGCGGGGTGTCCCGGAGCACTCGCAGCAACAGCCGTTTGCCGCCGAAGTGGTCGGCAGGCAGGGCCACCCGCGGATGCAGCTTGCGCTTGAACTGGAAGATGCCCTTGCTCAGGAACGGCTCGCAGCCGGACAGGTTGACCGCTCGGATGCCGTTGGTGGCCGCCCATTCCAGGATCAGCGCGTACAACGCCGCGAACGCGCCCGTGCCGTAGTGCGACCGGGCTCCGTGCGTCACTCCGGCCAACCGCAGGGTGAGTGTGCGGGTCCGCCGGTTGACCAGGCACAGCATCCCCGCGATACGTTCGGGTCCTTCGGTGAGGAAGAACAGGAAACCCCGGCGAAAGACGCACTGGAACGCGATCTCACGCTCCAGGCTGCGTGCCGCGGGACCGTGCCGCTCACGCATCGTCGGCAGGTGCACGTGTTCGTAGAACCACTCGAAATCCTCGGTGGCGGTGGCGTGTTCGAGGGTCCAGCCGAGGTCACGCCGCTGTCGCGCGACTCGCTGACGCTCCTTCCTCGACATCCGGGCCCGCATGGCCCCGGCGTCCGGCACGACCGGCACGACGAGCTCGATGCGGAACGGAAGCAGCAGGTCGTTGGCCGACCTCAGCGGCCGGAGCCGGGCGGCCGGGGCGCCGATGGCCATCAGGTCGACGCCGGACGGCGCCAGTGCCTCCGCCCACCGCACCGTTCGCGTTTCCCGGTGGATCGCGCCACCACCGGCGGCCTGTTCCTCCAGGAACGGCACGACATGGCTGACGCCCTCGGGCAGACCGGCGTAGCCGAGGGTGAGTGAATCGCCGATGGTGGACCGGATGTACGTCGCACGGCGCAGGCGCGCGTCGTCGAACGCCAATCTGGTCCGCACCAACGCCGGCCGGGTGCCGGTACGCCAGGCGAACACCGGCCGCGCGACGAGCGAGCGCCGGATCAGCAAGGCCCGCTCCCGGCGGAGACGTACTTGAAGACCTCCTCCGCCGAGGACACCGGCGTCACCCCTCGCTCGGTCAGCGGCTTCATGTCTTCGTCGGTGTACCAGCCCGAGCCGTGCACGACCACGTCGTGCGCGGAATCGACAAGGCCTCGGTCGATTCCGTTGAGGACACCGGTGAGCGCCATCATGAGCGACCACTCGCGCACCGCGGCCGGATCGGCCGGTACGGGGAAACCGGCGTCGGCGAGCAGCGGGCTCAGCTCCGCGTACCGCTGCCGGCATTCCAGCTCGGACACGACGATTCCGTCTCCCCCGTGCCGCTTGATGATGTCGGTCATCCGGTTCGCCGTCGCCGGCCGTCGCGTGTAGAAGGTCGGATCGAGCACCTCGCCGGGATCGCCCGTACGGTAGGGAAAACGCGAGTCGGACCGCTGCTCGTGCTGCCCGGTCGCCGGATCGAGCCGGTACCGCGGGACGCGGTCGCGGTCGAAGTCGCCGTGCCGCAGGTGCAACACCATGTCCGGCGTCCCGAGATGCTGGACGAGCAGGCTGTGCGGGCGTCGCATCGGATCCGACTGCCCGCCACGTTCCAGCCGGTCACGCCCGAGGTGGTAGCCGAGCAGACCGAAAGCACTCGACACCGCGTGCGCGTGGGTACGCTGCCGGTCGGCCTTGTCGACGGGCGCGACGGCGTGTTCGAACAACGCGCGGCCGACGTCGGCGACCAGGTAGTTGTCCAGGTCGAGGGAGTACCAGAGGTGGCGGCCGTGCTGCCGCAGCAACGTTTCGGCGTACTCCTCGACGAAGCGACGGCCGAGCACCTTGACGTTCTCCGCGACGGGATCGTCGTAGGTCAGCAAGGGGTTCAGTTCCGCCAGCCGAGGGTCCGCGGACAAGGCGTCGGTACGCAACTTGGCGATATTCGCCGCGGGCGCGAGGACGATCACCCGCAGCTGGTCCGGCTGGACCAGCCCGCACGACACGGCTCGCGCCAGCGCGTCCCGCAGCGCGGTTCCCTTGTTCGCCGAAGTCGGCGAGAAGATCACCACGGGTTCGCCGTACTGCCGGACGAACTCCGCGGCCCGTGCGACGATCAGTAACGAGGCGAAGGTTTTCGTCGTGTTGGTCCCCGGGTTGCGGGCGAGGTTGAGCAGCATCAGCTCGTGGCCGCGGTAGCTGCCCATCTCGTGCCAGGAGACCTCGGCCGCCGCGAAGTACTCGCGGACCGCCGGTGTCAGGTCGGGTAACGCCCCGCCCACACTGAACCGCGCCGGATCGTCCCGCGTCGGTGCCGGCCATGTCGCGGCCGACAGTTCCCGTACCTCGTCGTAGAAGTCGGTGATGAGATTCCCGGTCCGGACGGCATACGCCGCGCGGACGACTCCGGCATCCGGCTGATCGGTACGAGACAAGACCGCACTCCTTAGATCGTCGCACAACGCACTGACCCGCTAGGCCGTCAACCCGAACGCGGCAATTCCGAACTTGCCCAAGACTTGTACAACGCGGCCAATTCCACCCGCGAATTCACGCCGATCTTGCGAAAGATCTTCCTGAGATGAAAGTTGACCGTATGCGTGGTGACGAATACCTGGTTCGCGATCTGGTGATTCGTCAGACCGTCGGCGACCAGCCGGACAATGCTTTCCTGTTTGTCCGTCAGATCCCTGAACGTCACCCCGGGAATTCCGCTGAAACGCGCATAAGTGTCGTAGACGCCGACCGAACGCAGCCTGCTTCGAACCCTGGCGAAGTCGCGTGCCGCGGCCGCCTCCGAATACAGCGAAAGCGCCTCCTGAAGCGCATTCACCGTTCGCGGACTCGCGTCGGCGGGCGCGATGTCGGCGATGTCTTCGACCACCCTGGCACGCGACCAGCTGTCCGCGTAGAGCAGCCGCGCCTGGGACAGGAGGCCGGTATCCCGCCGCGACAATCCGTGCGCGTGCAGGTCGGCCGCCCGGAAGGCAGGCAGGTCGTCCTCCGCCAGCTCACCGATCAGTCCGCAGACCCACCGCGCGGTGGGGAGGTCGTCGCCGCACAGGGCGACCCGCACGATCAGCGCGGCCACCGACGGCTCGTGCACGAGCAACTCCCGCAGCCGCCGTCCCGTCCCGTACATCTCCTTGACCAGCGACAACGCGTGCTCAGGGCCGTACTGGGCTTCGGCGAGTTGCAGGACGACCGAGCCGTACTCCGCCGGATCGCCCTCGATCAGCTTGCACCGGCGCACGTACCGTGCCGACTTCGCGATGTCGCCATCACGAAGCGCGGCCAGTGCGAGCACCGCCAGCTCGGGCGAGGACAACTCCGCGCTGTCATGGCTGTTCACCACCGCGACGGCGTCGCTCAGCCGCCCGGCCTTCGCCAGGCGACGAGCCTTGGCCGCTGCCCACGGGGCTTCCCATCGGGTCTGCCCGGTCCACCGCGTCCGGTCACGGACCGCGGCCAGTATCGCGTCGCACTCTTCGAACCGGGACGCGTCGGCGAGCACGACGGCGGCCGCGATCTCCACCTCGGCGGGTGCCTCGTTGACGGCGCTCTCGGAAATCGCCTGATACGCCAGTCGTAATCCGCGGGACAGCTCTCCTGAATACCACGCCTTGGTCGCGCGGGCCATCGTCTCCCGCGGCTCACGGGCGACACCGGCGGGAAGGGCGGCCCGGGTGAGCTCGACGAGCGCGTCACGAGCCAGTTGCTCGCCGCACAACCGCAGGACGCGGTCACGTACCGCGGACAGCACGCTTTCGGGCAGACCGGGCTTGGCCAGTCGCGCGCACCCGTCGCCGACCTCGACGAAACCCTCGTGCGACAAACCGTCGACGAGCGCTTCGAGCAGGGCCGGGTTTCCGCCGGCGGTGTTGGCCAGCCGGGTCAGCGCGAGATCCGGCGCGGCGTGCAGCCGGTCGGTGAGATAACCGGCGGTCTCGTCCTCCGTCCACGGGACGAGCTCCGACCTCGTGTCGCCGAGCACCTGGCAAAGCCGCTCGACCTCGGGGCAGCCCGCGCCGGACTCACGGGCCAGCACCCAGACCGTTCGTGTCTCGGCGGTGACCATGGCCAGCAGTTCTCGCGCGAAGCCGGGCGAGGCGCGATGCACGTCGTCGATCGCCACGGCGGTCAGCTCCGCGCGCGTGGCCGGGTGCTCGTCCGCGCCGAGCCGGGCGGTCGCGAATCCGGCGTCCGCCGCGAGCCCGAGGACTTCGCCGAGCACCCACGTCTTCCCGGTCTGCGGCGCTCCCTCGTACAGCAGGACAGCGCCCTTCCCGGATTTCGCGGCACTCAGCACCGAGCCCACGAATGCGCGATCGAGGTTTCGTGAGGTCTGTTCTTTTCGCATTGTCATCCCTGGACGACATTCAGCCCGACGATTTCCTCGATCAGTTCGAGTTCACCGCGCTGCGCTGTGGCCGACAGCACGGAGGCGGCCAGCCTTCTGTTCTGGTCATCGAGTTCCTGGGACAGCTTGAACCGGCCGACCAATTCATGGATCTCTATTTCGAAACCTACTATATGCTCGATCATCCGGTCAATGCGCGGATCGTCGAGGTCCAGCCGATAGGAATTTTCACCGGGGTCGGATTTCTCGCAGATACCGGAGAGCCCGGCCAGCAGCGCGGCCCGATCGGGAAGCAGGCGGCCACGGCCCCGCACGTGCACGTTCATCGAGTTCCACGTGGGGAGCAAGCTGGTTTCGAAAACCTGCGGGGGCAGGTAGGCGTTCGGCCCGTGGAACAGCACGGTCAGCTGGTGGCCGTCGATGAGCTGCACGTGCGGATTGGCCCGGTCCAGGTGTCCGAAAAGGACTCCGTGCTCGCCGCGCGCCCGATCGAGCGTCATCGGTATGTGCGTCACCACCGGGTCCTCCGCGCCCCGGGCGGAGATCAGGGTGGCGAAGTTGAACCGCTCCATCACCGCGTAGATCTTCTCCGGATCGGTTTCGACGTAGTGCGGCGGCGGATACGCCGAGGCCCTGGACACCTCGACCGGCCGTCGGGTCCGCACCGGCGGCGGGGTCTGCTTGCAGATGTCGGTGAAGATCTGTTTGGCACGGAACGGCAACAGGGACAACAGGGTGTCGCCGAGACCGAACGAAGGCTCGCCGTAGCCCTGGACGTAGAAGCCGCCTTCCAGTTCCGCGGTGGTGCGCACCCGGTACTCCGGTGACAGCACGAGATCTCCGGACTCTTCCCGCAGGAACGGCCTCAGATCCGCGAAGATCGACTCGTCCAGCGCGCGGAGGTACCCGGTGGCCAGCACCACCCCGTCACACTGAATCTCCTCGTCCCCGCCGTGCCGATCGGTGACCGCGACCCGCAGGGCGGTGCCGTCCGCACCGACGGCGGTGACCTTGGTGCCAGGGTGGACGATCAGCCTGCGGGTACCGCGGACCTCGTCGTCGTACACCAGCCGGTAGAGGTCGTCGAGGAAGCCGGGCTCCACCACGCCGTAGTTGGTGTTGCGCAGCTCCGCCCGCAGCTCTGCCCGGTCCGGTTTCGTCCTGGCGTGGAAGGAGTTCGCCTTGCCTTCGAAGAACTGCTCGTTGACGAACGGGTTGCTGTCGGCCGCCCGCAGCGCATAGCCGGAATGCAGGAGGTGCACGCGGCTCGCGGGATACCGGCTCAGCAGATACGCCGCGATCTCACCGGCGCTCTGGCCGTCGCCGGCGACGCCGAATTCGTAAGGACGCGACCGGTCGGCGAAATGGTCGGGGAAACGCGGGAGGAAATCGCTGGAGTGCACCACGGCCGGGCCGGCGCAGACACCGCCGGCGGGCAGCCGGGGCCGTCCACCGGCGGCGTGCACGACGTTGGCCGCGTAGCGGATGGTCGTCTGCCCGGTAGCGACATCACGCGCCTCCACCCGGAACAACCGGTGCGCGTCCTCACCTGCCCGCCGGATCGGCGTCACCCTGGTGACCTCCGAGTTGTAGCGGACCTGATCGGAGAACGATTCCGCCACCCATTCCAGGTAGTCCTGGTACTCCAGTCTGGTCGGCCGGAAGTCGTTCAGGTTCACGAACTGCTCGAGTCGGCCCTTGGCCTTGGTGTACTGCAAGAAGGTGTACCGGCTGGCCAGGTTGCGCAGTGAGACCAGGTCCTTCAGGAACGAGATCTGCATGCGTGAGCCATCGATCAACATCCCGGGGTGCCACCGAAGCCGGGAGCTGCGCTCGAAGAAGAGACAGCTCCGTTCGCTGTCGAGCTCTTCGGCCGCGATGGCGAGGGCGAGGTTCGACGGCCCGAAACCCACGCCGATGAGGTCGTACGGGTTGCCCTCGGCACCCAGTTCCGCGTTGGGCGTGTTCGGCGGTGAATCATTCCTCACAGCAGTACCTCACAGCATCGAAGTTTCTCCCCGAGACACTCGCGTTCAACTGTCCGGATCCTTCAGTCGAACGCGAGCGGATGACACCACCTGCCGTTGCCGTCAGCACACCTTGTGCGTCCAGGAAAAGGGATCGGGTCGATGACCGTGCTGGATTCCCAGCAGTTCCTCGCGCAGGCGCAGCGTCACCGGGCCCGGTCTGCGGTCGCCGATCTGCCATTCCCCCGACACACTCTTGACCATCCCCACCGGCGCTATCACCGCTGCCGTACCGCACGCGAACACCTCGGTCAGTTCACCGGAGGCGCACTGCCGCCGCCATTGGCCGACCGAGATGCGGCTTTCCCCGGTCGCGATGCCGAGCTCGGGCGCCAACGCCAGCAGCGAGTCGCGGGTCACCCCTGGCAGCAGGGTCCCGGTCAGTGGCGGGGTCACGATTCGCGGCCTGCCGTCGCCGTCGGGCGCGTAGACGAAGAACAGGTTCATCCCACCCATTTCCTCGACCCAGGTGTGCTCGGCCGCGTCCAGCCACACCACCTGATCGCATCCGTTGCCCACCGCCTGCCGCGTGGCCTTGAACGTCCCCCCGTAGTTCCCGCCTGCCTTGGCGGCCCCGGTTCCGCCGGGCGCGGCGCGGGTGTAATCCTCCGACAGCCACACGTTGAGCGGCCTCGGCACGTCGCCTGCACCGAACGCGGCGGTCGCCGGTGAGGCGATCACGCAGAACAGGTAACTGTCCGACGGCAGGGTGAAACCCAGGGTCCGCTGCGTGGCGATCATGAACGGGCGCAGGTAGAGACTGGTGCCCACAGCGTCCGGTACCCAGTCGCTGTCCTGACTGACGAGCAGTTCCAGCGCGCGGACGAAGAGCTCCTCCGGCAGCTCGGGCATCGCCATCCGCTCGGCCGATCTGGTGAACCTGGCCGCGTTCGCGTCCGGGCGGAACAACGCGATCACACCATTGGCCTGACGGTAGGCCTTCATGCCCTCGAAGCATTCCTGGGCATAGTGGAACACCGACGTCGCGGGGTCGAGCATGAACGGCCCATAGGGCTCGAGGCGTCCGTCGTGCCAGCCGCGTTCGGCCGACCAGCGCAGCGTGACCATGTGATCGGTGAAGGTTTTGCCGAACCCCGGCGAGGCCAGAATCGCCTTCCGCTTCGCCTCCGGCACGGGCTGCCGGTTCGGGCGTACCTCGAAGTCGACCATCAGCAGTTCACCTTCCGCGGCCGGGGACACGGCCAACCTACCGGCGGCCAAGATCGCCGTGGTGTCACAGGAACGAGGGACAGGGACGGCGCGCGCCGCGTGGGTACTGTCACCGTCACGGCGTGGTTTCCCCGTACAGCCGCGATTCCCTCGCGCTCACCACCACTGGGTTTCCAGTGTCGTGCACCGGAAGTGAGGTCGTGAGTGGCGACTCGGGTTTTCTTGAGAGGTGAGGCAAAGGTGTCGCTTCGTGACCACACCACGCGCACCGAGCATGTCGCGAAAGCCACTTTCGGGACACCAGATGTCCCGAAAGTGGCTTTCGCGACACCCAGATCAGCACCCGAGCGAGCACGTAAGACGCCACCTTTGCCGTACCCCTCACCTGACGCCACCTCTGTCATTACACAGACTTACGGGGCGAATTTTCGACTCGCGTTTCCAGGCAAGGAGCCGGCGGCATGAACCTGTTCGACGATCCCGACGGGAACTTCTCGGTGCTTGTCAACGACGAAGAGCAGTACTCACTCTGGCCCGCGACACTGGCCGTGCCGTCCGGCTGGACGACCGCCCACCGTGAGGACTCCCGCCAGGCGTGCCTCGACTACATCGAACAGAACTGGACCGATCTGCGGCCGCGCAGTGCGCGGCGCGGCGCCGTCACGGCGTCCAACCAGTGACCGCACCCCTTCGCCGTCCGACGTCGCAAGAGTCAGGAACGATGGAATCACCCATGAGCATCGAACAGCCCTCGACCACGCGGCCGTGCGTTCATGAAATGGTGGCGGACCAGGCCGCCAGGACACCGGACGCGATCGCGGTCTCCTACCGCGGGCGAACGCTGACCTACCACCAGCTCGACACCGCCTCGGATGAACTGGCGCAACGTATCCGCGGCGCCGGAGTCCAAGGTGGAGCAGTGGTCGCGGTCGTACTCGAGCGGTCGCCGGAACTGATCGTCACCCTCACGGCGGTGCTCAAAGCGGGCGGCGCGTACCTGTATCTCGATCCGGCCGAACTGGCCGAGCAGCGAGCCCGGCTCGTGCGGGACGCGCGGACGCGGTTCGCCGTGATCACGGAAGCCACCCGGGAGCAGGCGCCCGACGTCCCGATCGTGTTGCGGTACGAGGATGTCCTCACCGGGCAACCGGAACCGGTTCACGCGCCGGAGGTCGTGCCCGACACGCCCGCCTACGTCTGCTATACCTCGGGATCCACCGGTGAGCCGAAGGGTGTCGTGGTCTCCCACCGCGCGATCCACCGGCTGCTCGACGACCCGTCCTGGATCGACGTCCGGGACGACGACGTGTTCCTGCAGATGACCAGGGTCGGCTTCGACGTCTCGACGTTCGAGATCTGGATGCCGCTGGTCAACGGCAACCGGCTCGCGCTCGCCCCGCCCGGCTTCGCCGACCTGGCCGAGATCGCCGACCTGATCCGCGCGGAGAAGATCTCCGTGCTGTGGCTGACTTCCGGACTGTTCCACAAGATCGTCACCCATCAGCTCGACAGCCTCGCCGGGGTGCGGCACCTCCTTTCCGGCGGCGATGTCCTGTCGCCGTCACACGTACAACGCGTACTCGCCGCGTACCCGCATCTCGTCTTCACCAACGGATACGGCCCCACCGAGAACACCACCTTCACCACGTGCTGGACGACCCTGGACAGCGGCGACGCTCCCCGCGTGCCCATCGGGGTGCCGATCGACGGCACCACGGTCGCGGTCCTCGACGACGCGATGCGGCCGGTGGCCCGCGGCGACGTCGGTGAGCTCTGGGTCGGCGGCGACGGGGTCGCCACCGGATATCTGAACAGACCCGGTGCCACGGCGGAGAAGTTCGTGGCGGATCTGGACCCGGCCCGGCCGGGAGGCCGGATGTACCGGACCGGGGATCTCGTGCGCTGGGCCGACGACGGCACGCTCGACTTCCTCGGCCGGGGGGATCGCCAGATCAGGATCCGCGGCTACCGTGTCGAGCCCAGCACCGTGGAGATGGAGCTGCTGGGACAACCCGGCGTCGAACAGGCCGCCGCGCTCGCGCACATCGACGGAGCGGGCGACGCCCGGCTGATCGCCTATGTCGCGGTCGGGCAGATGCCCCAGGACGACTGGAACGCTTTCGGCATCACCCTTCGTGAGCGGCTCCGGGAAACACTGCCGCCCCATCTCGTGCCGTGGGCGGTCATCGTGCTGCCCGACATCCCGTTGAACGGCAACGGCAAGGTGAACCGATCGGTCCTGCCGCGCGCGAAGGTCCCGCGCAACGTGCCCGACGACTACGTGCCGCCGACGGATCCCATCGAGCAACGGCTCGCCGAGATCTGGAGTGACGCGCTGATGGTCGAGCCGGTCGGGATCCACGACAACTTCTTCGACCTGGACGGGCATTCACTGCTGGCCGCCGAACTGCTCGCGGGGCTCCAAGAGGAGTTCGAGGTCAGTTTGCCCGCCCGTACCCTGTACCTGCGGCCGACCATCGCCGAACTCGCCGAGGAGCTGCGCAAGCAACTCGGTGACGACGCGACGGATCCTTTGGAGGCGACGGCTGATGCGACAGTTCGATGACCAGACGATGGACCAGCACCCGGCCCCCGGATGTCCGGTGAGCGGGGCCGCCACGGCCGTCGACGATCCGGTGCTCTACAGCGACGGGGACTACCAGTCGGTCTGGGAGGGTCTTCGCGGTCTGGACGGGCTCAGCTGGAAACAGGTGGACGACCGGCGGGGCTTCTGGTCCGTGGTCAAGTTCGAAGACGCGCACCTCGTCCTTCGTGACGCCGAGACGTTCACCTCGGAACGGGGCACGATGCTGTGCATGCTCGGCATACAGGACCCGGCGGGCGGCAGGCAACTGCCGGCGACCGATCCGCCGCGGCACACGACCATGCGCGCGTCCCTGCAGAAGGCGCTGGCGATCAAACCGATCGAGCGCCAGCACGAGATGATCCGTGAGCACGTGGTCGAAGCACTCGAACCGCTCGCCGACGGCGGGACCTTCGACTTCGCCGAGGCGATGCTGGCCCTCCCGGTGGCGGTCGGCGGAACGGCGATGGGGCTGCCTCGGCAGGACTGGCCGGAGCTCGTGCGGCTGCTCACCGCGTCGAGCGCCCCCGAGGATCCCGACTACCTGCTCCCCGGCGGAACCCAGGCCACGCTGGACAACGCGCACCGCGAACTGTTCGCCTACTTCCAGGACATCTTCCACGAGCGGCGCAAGAACCTCGGTGACGACCTGATCAGTGTGCTGATCGGGACCGAGGTCGACGAGCGCCCCATGTCGCCGGGCGCGGTGATGTCCAACTGCTACAGCGTGTTGCTCGGCGCCGCCGTCACCACCCCGCACTCGCCGACCTACGTGCTCGCCGAGCATATGGAGGACGGCCTGCTCGATGAGTGGGCCGCCGATCTGAGTGTCACGCCGACGGCGACGGAAGAGGCGATGCGGCTCGCTTCGCCGGTCAGCCACTTCATGCGCTACGCCGTCGAGGACACCGAGATCCGCGGCACGAAGATCAAGGCGGGCGAAGCCGTCGCGGTCTGGTTCGGCGCGGTCAACCGGGACGAGGAGGCTTTCCCGGACGCGATGACCTTCCAGTTGCGGCGCAGGCCCAACCGGCATGTCTCGTTCGGCCTGGGGCCGCATTACTGCGTCGGGCACAACGTCGCCCGGGTCACGCTCCGGATCGTGTTCGACGAGCTGCTCACCCGGTTCACCGGATTCGAGTCCGCGGGCGAACGCTCGCGGCTGCGCTCGAACTTCATCTCCGGCTACAAGCACCTGCCCATCGCCGCCAGGACACGTTGACCTCTGGAGTGCCACCGATGCGCAAACGACGAAACAAGTGGCTGCCACGCGAACCGTCGGCCGAAGCCACCGGCAGGGTGTTCCTGATCCCCTACTCCGGCTGCGGCGCCAGCATGTACCGGAACTGGCCGCGCCAGTACGAGGGGGTCGACCTACTGCCGGTGGAGCTGCCCGGTCACGAGACCCGGCTGGCCGAGCCCAACTTCGAGACCTACCAAGAGCTGGCGAAGCTGATGACCGCCGGGCTCGAGCCGTACTTCGATCTGCCTTACGCCTTCTTCGGACACTGCGGTTCGGCGCTCGCCGCCTATGAGGTGTCCTCGGAGATCACCAGGGCGGGGCTCCCCCAGCCCGCCACGGTGTACATCTCGTCCCAGGTGGCACCCCAGGACGGCCCGTTCGGCCGCTTCCTGGAGATGGACGACGACGAACTCGCCGAGGAGCTGAACACGCTGAGCCGGGAGCTCGGGTCCGAGCCGAACCCGGACCTCATCTCGTTTTACGTCGAAGTGCTGCGTGAGGACGTGGAGACCAACAAGCGGTATGTGATGCCCGATCCGTTCCGGCTCGAGTGCCCGGTCACCACGATCGGCTGGACCGAGGACGTCGAGATCCGCCACGACACCATGGGTGGGTGGACGGCCTGCGGTGAAACGACTTTCGAGCTGCTGCCCGGCAAACACCACAGGTTCATGGACGCGCCACCCGAGCTGCTGCGCGTGTTGTCCGGTGGACTCGGCGGCAGGGACTGAGCGTGGACGAGCGCCGCTGGCTCAAGGGCATGGGCCAGCGCGAGGATGCCAGGATCAGGTTGCTGTGCTTCCACTACGCCGGCGGCAATGCGGCGATGTTCCGGGACTGGCGGCGCTTGCTGCCGTACTCCGTCGAACCGGTCGCCGTACAGCTTCCCGGCCGCGCGGACCGGTTCGGGGAGGCGCCCTACACCAGCATGACCGCGCTCGTCGACCGGCTCGTCGAGGTGCTCAAACCGGTGCTCGACCACCCTTTCGCCTGCTACGGCGCCAGTATGGGCGCCCGGGTTTCCTGGGCACTGGCGCACGCACTGCGTGACCGGTGCCTCCCGATGCCACGAAAGCTTTACGTGTCAAGCAGTTCGGGTCCGGTGCTGGAGGAAGTGGTGCGTGGCTGGAACGAAACCGACGAACAGCTTGTCGCCTACATGCGGGAACTGGGTGGCACACCGCCGGAGGTGCTCGACGACGACGATCTGCTCATGGCGTTGCTGCCCGCGCTGCGTGCCGATCTGACGGTTCTCGGCACCCACGCGTATGGCCCGTCGGCGGCGCTGGATGTCCCTATTCACGCGTTCGCCGGACGTGACGACTTCGAGGCGTCGCCTGCGCTGATGGCGCCGTGGCGCGCGGAGACGTCCGCGACCTTCGACCTGGACGTCCTCGAGACCGGGCATTTCCTCGACGACAAAGGCTTACGGCACGTGCTCGACGTGATCGGGAGCGACCTCGGCTGAAAGCCTCACCCCAGGGTGGGGACTTGGGGACAGCGCCTGAGGTAATCAGACTGTCCACAAAGGACGCCCATTAGGTCGAATTGTCTGATTTGCCATCGTTTATCCAGGTTTTCTCGTGTGTCAAGGCCTCTTTCCTTGCGCCTGGCGCAAGGAAAGAGGCCTTCATGCACCAGTGTGCTGCGCCAGAAACTCGCTCCGTAAATTGGTACTGGAATCTGGTCACCCACCGCTGAATGAACCCCACCTATTTACCGCTCGCGGTCCCGTCAGGACCCGAATCCGCCAACAGCGCCGGACCTGACGTGTCGCGAAAGCCACTTTCGGGACGTCTGATGTCCCGAAAGTGGCTTTCGCGACACGTGATGGCGACTGGGCGCACAGTACACCGAACAGCGTGACACGACACCGGAACCTGAGCACGAACGTACGGCGCGAACCAACGAATCGTCACACGAGAGACAACCGAGCCGACCGCGAGACCATGTCCACTCCACCGCGGGCGACCCGTCCCGGTTCTGCCGCGCCCTCCTGAGTGCCTGTCCGACCAGGGTAAAACACGTCAGAAACACGCCCGCGCCACCAACCTTAAGTTCCTGACATTGAGGCTCACCCCGGGGTGGGGACGCCCGATGCTGTCGCCCCGCGCAGCAGGGCGGCTCTGGTGAGTTCGGCCTTGTTGCCCACGCCGAGCTTCGCCCGGATGCGTTTGACGTAGGTGTCCACGGTGTGCGGGCTGATCCCCAGCCGGGTCGCGATCTGGCCGTGGGTCAGGCCTCGCGAGATCTGGAACAGCACCTGTTGTTCGCGCTCGGAGAGGGTGTGCTCCACCGGGTCGGCCTGTTCCCGGGCCGCCGGTATCTCGACGTCACGATAATCGACGAGGTCGCGTCCGGGTCCGGAAGTGACCGCCCAGACCACGGAGACGAGGTGTCCGATCGAGTCGTGCTTGCTGATCACGCCGGCGGCCCCGGCCTCGAGATACGCCTCGCGATCAGCCGCCGTCGCACTGTCGGCGAGTACGAGTACCGCGGTGACCTGGGCCATTTCGGCGATGTGCAACAGATCCCGGTCCGACCGCAGCATGTCCGCGTCGACAAGGACCGCGTCGGCGGACCAGAGGATCTCGCTGTCGGTCAGGGATTCCGACGGGGCGACCTTGATTCCGGAATTCGTCAGTGCCTGGACGAGATCAGCGAGATAAATCGGTGAACTGACAAGTACATTGACCCGCATCACGGTGGCCCCCTCATTCGAACGGATGCAGTGATCAGGTTCGTCGGCGTGCCACCGGCATATACGGTGTGTCTCCGGGCGGTATTCAACTGCCCGGATCCTTCAGTTGAACATCAGCCGACGACAATCGGCTCCCCAGCCGAACTCCGGATAACGTTGACGAATATCACGATATCCTGTCTTCAAGGTACTCAAGAACCTCTTGCCAGGCAACGCTGTTCTGCTGCGCCAGCTTCGCAACGGTCCGCAGGGAGTGCGGCGGGAGGTTGTCGATGTGCTGCTTCCACTCCTCCATACCGGCCGTGTGCGCGTCCAGCCAGCGCAGCAGCGCACGCCCCCCGTCGGTGAACCGGAGCGACGGATCCTTGCCCAGTTCCAGGAGTGCCGCCCGCCAGTCCAGGCCCTGCGGAACATCGGCCTCCTGGCCGGGGGAACCGGCCCGCGCCGGACGAACCGCTCGTTGCCGCTGGGGAAGCGGGTGTTCACCGTTGCGGAGCCTGCGGCGAACGTCCAAGGCCGTGGCCGGGGAGACCCCCGCCGCCGCGGCGATCTCGCGGATCGGCGCCTCCGGCCGCCGCTTCAACAGGTCACCCGCCAGCAGCCTGCCTTTGGTGGCGTCGAGTGGACGGGACTTGCCGTCCCGGCCGATCCGGGTCGACGCCTTCGCCTGTCCGGTCCCTTCTGCCGAACGCCGCCGGATGGCGCCGACCGTCGTCGCCGAAAGACCGGTGACCGAAGCGACTTTCCGATCCGACCACTGCGGACGGGTGTGGATGATCCGCGCCGACGCCGCGGTGCGATCGGCCTGCGACAACGGCAGTCCGTGCGCGATGTTCGTCTCCACCGCGATGACGAAGGCGTCGTCGTCGTCACCGTCGTAGAACCGGACCAGGATCTCGGTGCGGCCACGCAGCTTGGCCGCTCGCAACCGGTGCATTCCGTCGATCACGCGCCTGGTCGTCAACTGCACGACTATCGGCGGCAACACCGCCTCCGACAAGGCCAGCACCCGGATGTGTTCCGCGCTCTCACCGGCCAGCCTCGGCGAATCCGCGGGAAGCAGTGAATCGACCGGAACCCACTCTTCGGAATAATGAAATCCGCCATCCCCCGTCTGACGGTTCGACATCTCCGCGTCCTTTCCCCAGCACTACCCGAAGACAGCGGATCGAACGCGCTGTCCGAGAGGCCCGCCCGGACAGCGTTCCCGGCGATTCCGGGCTACAGGTCGAATTCCCCTGGCGCGAGGCTGCGTGCCAGGCAGAACTCGTTTCCTTCCGGGTCGGCCAGTACCACCCAGGACCGGCCTTCTCCCTGTCCCACGTCCGTCTTGGCCGCGCCGAGCGCGAGCAACCGGTCCAGTTCGGTCTGCTGGTCACTGTCGATCGGGCAGATCTCGAGGTGCAGCCGGTTCTTGGCGACGGTCTTGGTCTCGGGAACACGGACGAAGGCCATACTCGGCACAGCGGGCCCGCCACGCAACGCGGCCAACCGCTGTTCGTCCGGCTCCTCCGGATCGGGCCCGATCTCGACCACGGCGCCGTTCTTGTCCTCATAAACGACGTAACCCAGAACGCCGCACCAGAAATCCGCCAGCCGCCGCGGGTCCACGCTGTCGATGGTCAACCATTCGAACCGACTCGTCATGCACGATGCCTTTCCATTCGGATATCCCGGGGTTCACTCTATTCCACGAACCTCGATCCGGCAGGCGCGACCGTGTTGTGCGACGCCGTTACGGCTGTTCCCCCGAAGCGGCGGTCACCCTGGCTCGCAGCAGTTCGTCGGTGGCACCGGGTACCAGCGGGGTGCTGTCCCGTTCGGCGAGGAATTCGGGGCGGGTCTGGTCCACCGAATGCGGCACGTTGCGCACCGCGTTGAAGGTGATGATCACCAGGCGGCGGCTGATCGCGGACATGTTGGGCGGCGAGCCGTGCAGCATCTGGCCGTGGAAGAACAACACGGTGCCCGGATCGCCATGGGGCGCGACCATGCCGTTGCGCAGCATGCATTCGCTGAGCGCGTCGGGCGCTATCCGGTACTTCAGCGAGGCGGCCAGCGTCGACGCCCAGTTCTCCTCCTCGTCGAAGGTGACCGGCAGCAGTTCACGGTGCGAACCGGGCACCAGATAGAGCGGTCCGTTGAACTCCGTCACCGGGTCGAGGAACAACACCGCGCTCAGCGCTTCCGGGGCAGGCATACCGTCTTCCCGCTGCCAGAACAGGAAATCCTGGTGCCACTCCCAGATCCCGCCACCGAGACCGTGCTTCGCGTTGATTTTGAACTGGTGGATGTAGACGTCGTCGCCGAGCAGTTCACTCGCGGCCTGCATCAGCCGGGGATCCCGGACGAGCCGGTGGAACACGTCGTTCGTCCGGTGCACGCCGTGCACCGCCCGGACCTTCCCGGAGTCGCTCTCCAGGGTGCGATGCGGCCCCGGCCGCCCGAACTCGGCCTGGGCCTCGTCGCGGAGCGCGGCGAGCTCTTCCGGGGTGAAGAGGCCTTCGTGGAGGAAGTATCCCTCCTCGCGATACCGCCTGGTCACTTCGTCTGACAGGTACACAGATATGCCTCCTTGTCGGTGGTTGCCGGCCGGCCCGGTACCCGCCGGCCCGTAACCGCCCCCAGTCATCTCGTCCCGGTCGGCTCTTCGACCGCCGCGGCGTCCTGCACCGCCAGCGCGAACTCGGTCACGGTCGGGAACTCGAACAGCGCTCGCAGCGGGATGTCCACCGCGAACGACGCGCGCACTCTGGCCAGCACCTTGGTCGCCAGCAACGAATGCCCACCGAGTTCGAAGAAGTCCTCGTCACAGCCGACCTCCGGCACGCCCAGCGCGGCCGCCCAGATCTCGGCGAGCAGACGCTGGGTGGGGGTCTCCGGCGCGACCCGCCCGGCTCGCTCTTCGTCAGGTCGCCGCGGCTCGGGCAGCGCGCGGCGGTCGACCTTCCCGTTCGCGGTCAGCGGCAGCCTGTCCAGCACCACCACGCTGCTGGGCACCATGTAGTCGGGCACCTTCGACGCGGCGTGCGCCCGCAGCTGCTGGGCGAGGTCTTCGGCGCCGGGGCCTGGGCAGCACACATAGCCGACCAGTCGGGGGTCGCCAGCCACCTCCCGCACGAGCACGATCGCCTCACTCACCCGGGGATCGCTCTCCAACGCGGCTTCGACCTCCGCGAGCTCCACCCGGAAGCCGCGGATCTTGACCTGGAAATCGGCGCGGCCGAGGAACTCCAGGTCACCGCTCGGCAGCCAGCGGCCGAGGTCACCCGTGCGGTACATCCGGCGTCCGGTGCCCGCCGCGAACGGATCGGGCAGGAACCGTTCGGCCGAGACGCCCGCGCGGCCGAGATACCCGCGGGCCAGCCCCTCGCCACCGATGTGGATCTCGCCGATCACCCCGTCGGGCACGACCTCGCCGCGCTCGTCGAGGAGGTAGACCGACGCGTTGGCGATCGGGCGGCCCACCGGGACCGGTGCCGGCCAGTCCTCGGTCGCGGGCGGCAGGTCGTAACAGGTGACGACATGGGTCTCGGACGGCCCGTACTCGTTGTGCAGCGCCATTCCGGGCGTGCCTGCCAGCCGCCGGACGTCCGGGGTCGCCATGAATTGCTCGGACCCGGAGATGACGGTGCGCAGCGCGGCGGGCAGTACGCCTGCCTCCCGGTAGCCCGCGGCCACCTGCTGCAACGCGGGTGCCGGGATGAACAGCCGGCGGACCTGCTGAGCCTCCAGGACCGTATGCAGCCTGGCCAGCTCGAACCGCTCGTCCTCGGTGATGAGCACGAGCTCGCCGCCGACCAGCCAGGTCGAGAACATGTCCTGGACGGACACGTCGAAGGCCAGCGAAGCGAACTGCAGCGTGCGCGGCGGGTCGTCCCGGCTCATCCCGTAGTGCGCGGCCTGCCAGGCGAGGAGGTTGACGACGGCCCGATGGGGCATCGCGATGCCCTTGGGCCCGCCGGTCGACCCGGAGGTGTAGGTCACGTAGGCCAGGTTTTCCGGGGTGAGGCCGGTGCTCGGGTTGTCCGGCACCCCCGGTTCCAGATGGACGCCGTCCAGCGACCAGATCTCGGCCGTGGTCTCCGGCAGCCTGGCTCGCAGCCCCTTCGTGGTCAGCAGCACCGGCGCGGCCGCTTCGGCCAGTACGGCGCCGATCCGGTCCGCCGGGTTGCGCTGGTCGATGGCGACGTACGCGCCACCGGCCTTCAGCACACCGAGGACGGCCACCACCAGTTCCAGGCCGCGTTCCAGGTACAGCGCGACCCGCGTGTCCGGCCCGACCCCCGCCGCGCGCAACCGGGTGGCGAGCAGATTCGCCTTCCCGTTGAGCGCCTCGTAACTCAGCTCCGCCGAGTCGAGACGGACGGCGATGCGGTCGGGCGAAAGGGCCACCTGCTCCTCGAAGACACTCACCAGCGTGCCCGGCGCGGTGGCGAGGGCGGGGCCTTGGCTACGGGAGGCGAGCAGCGCGTCGCGCTCTTCGGGGCCCAGCAAGGAAATCCGGGACAACCGCGGATCGCCACCCGCCGCGATCTCGGTGAGCAACCGGGAGAAGTGCCGCCCCAGTGCGGCGATCGTGTCCGCGGCGAACTCGCCGGTCGCGTAGTCGAAGGACAACCGCCAGCCGTCACCGAGACGGCGTGCCCGCAGTGCGAGCGGATACCTGGCCTCGGGAGCGGGCACGTCGAGCCAGGTGACTTCGACGCCGGGCAGGGTGACGTCGGCCGCGCCCGCTTCGGTGACTTCGAACCACACCTCGAACAGCGAGTCGCCCCGGCCCCGGCGGCTCGGACTGGCCACCCTGACGACGTCGTCGAACCCGATCTCGCGGTGGGCCACGGCGTCGCGCAAGGTGTCGCTCACACGAGCGGTCAGCTCGCCGAACCCCGGGTCTCCGGTCAGATCGAGGCGCAACGCGAGAATATGCTGCAGGCAATCGATGTTCTCGCGCGAGTCGCCGTGGTCGGCGAGCACCGGCGTACCGATCATGATGTCGGACTGACGGCTGTAGCGGTGCAGCAGCAACGCCCAGGTCGCCAGCAGGACCGTGGAGGCCGGGCAGCCGGTCTGTCCGGCGACGGCGTCCACCGCCGCGCCCGCGATGTCGAACGACAGGGTCGCGGAGCCGTCATCGCCGCCCTTCGCCAGTCTCGGGAGTTCAAGGCCCACTGGGAAGCCGTCGAGCCGGCGCTCCCAGTACCGCAGCGCCACCCCGGTGTCTCCTGACTGATCCCGCGGGACGGGGTGCACACCGACCGGTGGCAGCGAAGCGGCCCGGTCGCCGGCCTCCGCCGCGTAGAACTCGGACAGGTCCCTGGCCAGCAACCGGACCGACCACTGGTCGAACGCGATCTGGTGGACCACCACGCCGAGCAGATACTCGCCGGGGCCGTAGCGGACGAGCGTGGCACGGAAGATCGGGCCGGCCGCGAGGTCGATCGGAACGCGGGCGGCGGTCTCCAGCAGCCGCAGCGCCGCGGCCTCGGACCCGGCCTCGTCCGGCACGACGTAGAGGGGATCCGCCGGTTCGTCGACGACCCGGGTCGGCATTCCCGCCGAGTCGGCGAACCTGGTACGCAGAGCCGGGTGGCGCTCGCTGAGCCTGCCGAAGGCCGTCCGCAGAGCGGGCACGTCCACCTCGCCGGACAACCGCCAGGCGAACGCGAGGTTGTAGGCGGCGCCGCCGGGGTCGATCTGGGCGAGGAACCAGAGTCCGCGTTGGAACGACGAGGCCTGGCTGAACGATTCGTACGGTTCCCCGGCCATTACCCACTCCAGTACGGTGTGACGGCGTGCGACCACGAAATCGTCACGGCGTCCCCCCTCGGGTCACAAGTCCGGTAAGCCACTGACAGCGTCAGTTTCGCCTGCTCACAACGTTTCCGGGTGCACCGCCAGCCGCGCCGCGGTCTCGGACTCGGACAGTTCCGCCACCATGGCGAGCACGTCCCGCAGATCGGACGGTGATGCCTGCTGGAGCCGCCGCTCCCGCACCTGTTCGGCGAGCAGCTCCACGGTCAGGTGCGCGGTGAGCAGATCGGCCAGCGGCAGTTCGACGCGCAGCATCGCCCTGATCCGGCTCAGCACCTTGGTGGCGAGCAGCGAATGCCCGCCGAGGTCGAAGAAGCTGTCGTGCACGCCGATCCGTGGCACACCGAGGACCTCGGTCCAGATGTCGGCGAGCCGCTTCTCCAGCTCGTCCCGCGGTGCGACGTGCGGGGTCTCGGTGTCCCGGGTCCGCGTGACGGCCGGCAACGACGGCCGGTCGACCTTTCCGTTCGCGGAAACCGGAATCGACGGCAACCAGGTGAACACGGACGGGATCATGTGCGGCGGCAGGCGCTCCCCCAGCGCGGTGTGCAGCCGTCCGGAGTCCGGCGGGGTGCCGGTGTCGGATACCAGGTATGCCGCCAGGAACCGTTCCCCCGGCGGATCCTCGGTGGCGACGACGACGGCGTCGGCGACTCCCGCGACGTCCCGCAGCGCCGCCTCGACCTCACCCAGCTCCACCCGCTGGCTCCGGATCTTGATCTGGAAGTCCTGACGTCCCCAGAACTCCAGCGTCCCGTCGTCGATCCACCGGACCTGGTCCCCGGTCGCGTACAGCCGCTCGCCGTCACCGAACGGGCTCGGCACGAACTTGGCGGCGGTCAGCTTCGGCTGCCCCGCGTAGCCCGAGGCGAGCTGGCAGCCGCCGATGAACAGCTCGCCGACCACACCCACCGGCACCGGGGACAACCGCCGGTCCAGCACGTACAGCGTCACGCCGGGGGTCGGGCCGCCCAGCGACACCCGCGATCCGAGCGGTTCGGTGACCTCGTGCAGGGTGATGTCGACGGCCGTTTCCGCCGGGCCGTAGGTGTTGACGAGCCGCACGCCGGGGTAGGTCCGCAGGAACTCGCCGGCCAGGCCGGCGGGCAGCTCCTCCCCGCTGGCCATCACCACGCGCAGCGCCGGGTACCGGCCAACGACCCCGCAATCGAGGAAAGCACGCAGCATCAACGGTACGAAATGGCAGATCGTCACGCCGTGGCGTTCGAGCACGCCGTGCAGGTACACCGGATCGCGGTGACCACCGGGTTCCGCGAGCACCATCCGCGCCCCGGTCAGCAGCGGCCACACCAGTTCCGGCACCGACACGTCGAACCCGATCGGCGTCTTGATCAGCGCGACGTCGTTCCCGGTCAGATTCAGCCGTTGTTCGAACGTCCGCAGCCGATTCGTCAGGCCGCCGTGGGTGTTCACCACGCCCTTCGGCGCACCCGTGGAGCCGGAGGTGAACAGCACGTACGCCGGGTCCGCCGCGCCGAGCACGATGGCCGGTCGTCCGGTGGGCTGCGCGGCGATCTCGCGCGCGAGATCGCCGTCGTCGAGGCGAACGCGGTCGACGCTGGCGGGCAGCGACTCGTGCAAGGACCGTGTCGTCAGGACCTTCACCAGGCCGGCCTCGGCGACCATCCGCGCCAGCCGTCCGGCGGGATTGGCGGGATCCAGCGGGACGTAGACGCCGCCCGCCTTCCAGATCCCCCACAGTGCCACGATCAGGTCGGTGCTGCGGTCCAGGCAGACCCCGATCCGTGACCCGCGTTCCACGCCCTGGCCGCGAAGCCACCACGCGAGCCGGTTCGCGCGTTCTTCGACCTCCCGCACCGACAGCGCCTCGCCGCCGTCCATGACCAGCGCCTGCTCGGCACCCGCCCGGTCCGCGGCCGCTTCGAACCACGCGACCGTCGTCGGATGCCCCGTGGACGGCTCGCCGCCGAAACCGAGCCGGAGGACGTCGGATCCCCCGGCTCGCGGCATGATCGGCAGCCGCCACACCGGGAGCCCGGCATCGGCGACACCGGCCCGCAGCACCTCCGCGAAAGCCGACACCAATCCGGCGGCCGCGGTTTCGGTGAGAACATCCTTGGCGTACTCCAGAAAACCCGTCAGGCCGCCGGTCGCGGCCGGGGAAAGCTCAAGGGAGACATCGAACTTCGCTGTCGCCGTGGGGATCTGCTCGACCTGGACCGACGCCAGTACCGGCAGCCGGTCACGGAGCACGAGCAGGTTCCGCACGATCGACAGTCCGTGCACGCCACCCTGGTCCTGCCCGGCGGTGCGCACGATCCGTTCGAAGGGCAGCTCCTGGTGCGCGTACGCCCCCAGGCATGCTTCCCGTACCCGGCCGAGCAGTTCACCGAAGCTCGGGTCGTCGCCGAGATTCACCCGCAATGGCAAGGTGTTCGCGAAGAAACCGACTACTTCGGACAGTTCCGGGCGGGACCTGCCCGCGGTAGCCGTACCGAGTACCACGTCGACCTGCCCGGACCACCGCGACAGCACCACCGACCAAGCCGCGGCCAGCACCATGAACGGCGTCAGCTCATGGGCGGCCGCCAGTTCGCGCACCTTCGAGACCAGATCCGGTGGGACTTCGGCGGCCAGCGAGGCGCCCTCGAACGATCGGGTCGCCTCCGACGGACCGTCGGCGGGCAGTTCGAGCGGGACCGCGCCTGCCAGCCGTTCCCGCCAGTAGGCGTCGGCCTCGCCGAAGCCTTCGCCAGACTCCGATTCCCGTTGCCACGCGGCGAAATCCCGGTAGCGCGTCGGCACTTCGGGCAGCACGGGAACGGTGCCGCCTGCCAGCGCGGCGTACACTGTGGACAGTTCCGAGGTCAGGATGCCCAGCGAGGTGTCGTCGGCCACGATGTGGTGCACGCACAACGCGAGCACCCACCGGTCGGTCGCGGAGACCCGAATCAGGGCCGCACGCAGCAACGGCGGCGAGCCGAGGTCGAACGGTTCCGTGGCGAGCCGCGCGCAGGCCTCGTCGAGCGCCGCGTCATCTGCCACCCGCAACGTCGGAAGTTCGAACCGGGCAGCGGCGTCGGCGAACATGTGCTGTCCGACCTGTCCATCGGCGTCGAGCCGGAAACCGGTGCGCAACAAGGCATGCCGGTCGATGAGCAGGCGGATTCCGTCGAGCAGGGCCTGGTAGCCGGGTTCGCCGGACCAATCGACGCGACCGGCGATGTGGTACGCGGCCGAGGCGCCAACCTGGTCGAGCAGCCACAACCGCTCCTGCCCGAACGACGCGGGCGCCGTCGTGGCGTCGGCAAGCCGTGGGATCCCGTCCGCGCGAGTGCTTTCCGGTGTGGTCTTGGCGATGGTGGTCTTGGCGATCTCCGCCGCCGTCCCGCCGGACAGCAGCCATTCCAGTGCCACCTCGACGCCGAGTTCGGTCTGCAACGCCGCACGCAGCCGCATCGCGCGCAGGGAGTCGAGCCCCTGGCCGACAAGCGGCCGGTCCGGCTCCAGCGCGGAAGGGGCGAGCTGGAGCGCTTCGGCGACCAGTTCGGCCACGGCGTCGGGCTTTTCAAGCTGCTGGGCATCCGGGACCGTCATGGTGGCCAGCACCGGCAGCGTCCCGGCGAGGTAGGCGTCGCGGCAGGCGGACCGGCGGACCTTGCCGCTGGAGGTTCTCGGCACGCTTCCGGGGCGTACCAACGCGATATCGTGCAAGTCGAGTCCATGCTCACCGGTGACGGCTTCGCGCACCGCGCGGATCGCCTCGGCGAGATCAGCGGGTGCGACGCCTCGGGCCACTTCGTGCACCAGGACGACCTGCTCGGTTTCCGCGTCTTCGACCGCGAACGCGGCACCCCGGCCCGCGGCCAGCGCCGCGCTCGCCCGCGCCGCGGTCAGCTCGATGTCGGCCGGGTAGTGGTTCGCGCCGCGGACCACGATCAGCTCCTTGAGCCTGCCGGTCACGAAGAGCTCACCCGCGCGCTGGAAGCCGAGATCGCCGGTACGCAGCCAGGTCCGGTCCTGGTCGTCACCGGCCAGCCGGGCACCGAACGCGCGCTCGGTCTCTTCCGGGGCCTGCCAGTAACCCGCGGCGACCGAAGGCCCGCTGACCCAGATTTCGCCGACGCTCCCGTCCTGGCACTCGCGAAGGGTCACCGGGTCGGCGATGGCGAGCGCGGCACCTTGAACCGGCCCGCAGCCGACCAGTGTCACGCCCGATTCGGCCTCGACGGCGGTGCCCGCGGACAGCTCGCCACGATCGACGGTCAGCTCGGCCGGGAGAGCGGGCTTCGACACGCCGGTCACGAACAACGTCGCCTCGGCGAGCCCGTAACAGGGCAGGAACGCTTCGGCACGGAACCCGGTCGGGCCGAAGCGGTCGGCGAAGGCACGCAAAGTCTGCGAGCGCACCGGCTCCGCGCCGACCAGCGCGTGCCGCCAGCGGCTCAGGTCCAGCCCTGCGACCTCCTCGTCGCTGACGCGGCGCACGCATTCGGCGTAGGCGAAGTCGGGAGCCGCGCTGGCCGTCGCGCCGAACTCGCTGATCGCCCGCAGCCAGCGCACCGGACGATGCAGGAAAGCCAAGGGGGGCAACAACATCCCTGGGAATCCACTGTAGAGCGGCTGAAGGATCCCGCCGATCAGGCCCATGTCATGGTAGGGCGGCAGCCAGCTCACGCTGCGGGTGTTTCGGTCCGGGGAGAGCACGCCGGCGATCACCGCCGAGTTCTCCAGCAGGTTGCCATGGCTGACCAGGACACCCTTCGGCCGCGCGGTGGAACCGGAGGTGTACTGCAGGAACGCGATCGCGGCCGGATCCGAGGCCCCGGCCGTCCAGTCCCCGGCCTCGGCGGTACTGGCGTCCTCGGTGGCCAGCAGCCAGCGAACGGATTCGACACCGGGGCCGTCCGGGCCGTCGAACCGCGCGTGGACGGCGGCCAGGCTCGCCGCGTCGGTCATGGCCACCACCGCGCCGGAGTCCGCGGACACCGCGAGCACCCGCTCCAGTCCCAGCCGATTCGCCGGCGGGTACACCGGCACCGCCGTCACCCCGGCGTACAGGCAGCCGAAGAACGCGGTGACGTACTCCGCGCCGGGCGGGTAGAGCAGCAGCGCCCGGTCGCCGGGCCGCACGTCGGCGGCCAGCAGCCGGACCGCCACGACCCGCGCGGCGGTGTCGAGCTCCCGGTAGGTGACTCGACGCTCGCCGCCCTCGCCGTCGGCGAACACGTACGCGACGTCCGACGGCTGTTCGGCCGACCGGCCGGTGAGCAGCCCGATGAGATCGGCTCGCTGGGTGGGCAGTCTCATGGATTCACTCCTGTACGCGGATGTCTGGCCCTGTCCTCGGCGCCGCCTATTCGCCCCAGTCCTCTTCGACCTCCGGCGCCATCGCGACCACCAGCGGATCCTTGGTGACCACTTCGAGCTCGCTGAGACAGTCCGGGCACTCGACTATCTCGTTCTGCCGCGCGGAATCCTGGACCTCGATCGCCCCTTCGCACTCCGGGCACGCTGTCGCCGTCATTACTCCTCCTCAACCAGCACCAGCAGTGACGGCCCAGCATGTGTCCGGAAGCCGTCCCGCGACCAGTCGGGGAAGTCCCCGACTGGAACGCCGTGGGCTCGCGGACGCTGGACGGTGTCTCTCGCTTGCCGTCTGGCATGCGGTCCTTTAGAGGGCAAACGTGGCGTGACCGAACTCCTCCGCGGTGCCCGTTCCCCTCACAGCCTGGGCTCGTGCTCCCGTCGCTCACGTCGCGAAAGCCACTTTCGGGACATCAGACGTCCCGAAAGTGGCTTTCGCGACATGCTACCTTTGCCTTACCCTCACCCGAAACGCCACTCACGACCGACTCGACCCTCTCGGTACCGGCGCCCTTGTCGTCTGAAGTACATGAAGGCCCCCTTGCTTGCGCCTAGCGCAAGGAAGGGGGCCTTCACGCGCCATCGTTGTGACTGGTGGGACTACTGGGGCCGATGGTGACGTTCCGAGTCCGTGAAGGACTCCTTGAGGGACTCTGGGGCCCTCAAGGAGTCCTTCACGGACCACGGTCCCGACCCAGCCGACCACCGACCTGGGAGAAAGCGCTTAGCCGAAACGTCACTAGGCGAAGCGTGACATGCGGTTCAGGGTCCGGGTGTAGTCGGCCAGGAGAGCCGCCGTGCGGGTGGCGAGGCCGCGGGCCGCGGCGGCGGGATCCTCCCGGCCGGCGGCCACGATGATGCGCACCGCCGACCAGTGGTGCGCAATCCGGTCGACCTCCCGCGCCAGTTCGGCCAAAGCCGGTTCGGCGAAGCGGCGGGCGGCGGCGGCCAGGTGATCGCCGTGCAGGCCGGACACCGCGAGTGCGGTGCCTCCCACCACGAACACCTCGTCGATCACCGCCGGGTCACCGTCGGCGAGCCGGGAGGCGGAGTCGGTCAAGAACCGTTGCAGGCCGGGAAGTCCGTGGTACTCCCGGCCGCCGTCGCCCTCCCCGGTGTACCCGGCCACGTTCGCGGTGAGCACCGCGCTCAGCCGGTCACGGTCCAGTTTGGGCAGCGGGTGCTCCACGCCGACCTCCAGCCACCGGTTGCCGATGGGACGCGCGGTGAAGAACAGGTCCCGGTCGTGGACAACGGGGTTCGCCGAGTCGCGGGCGGCGGTCAGCTCCGAAATCGTGATCTCGCCTTGGAACCGCGGCGGCACCGAGTCGATCACCAGTGCCACGCCGCGTTCGTCGTCGAAGCCGTACACCACCAGAAGATGGTTGGTGTGCACGTCTCGATAGGCCGGCCGGAACGGCAGGTGGTAGTTGTCCGCGGCGACGGCCACCGGCTGACCCGCCGCCACCGCGGCCCTGACCTCCCGCCAGCCCTGCTCGGCGTCGGCGGGCTCGTGCCAGGTCGAGGTGATCGGGTGATGCGGCGCGATGCTGGCGAACAACGAGCCGCGCAGGCAAGGAAAGTAGTACTCCTCGCGGCGGACGTCCCCGGCTCGGTAGCCGAAGCCCCAGCCCGCGCCGAGTACGTCGATCGGATCGGCCCCGTGGAAGCCCAGCAACACCCCCGCGGTGGTCTGCAGGCAGTGGCCGAGATCGTGGCGCCAATGCTCGATCCCCGGCAGTTCGACCCTCATACCGCCACCCTCTCCCCCGCCTGCAGGGTGATCGCGAACAGGTGCAGCGCCGGATTGTCCGGCAGTTCCAGCGCCACGACGCCGTCCGGCACCGACAGCGGGACCCGATGCGCCCAGATCGCCGGGGCGGTGGTCCGCTGGACGTGTCGCGGGTAGTGCATCGCGGCACACCGGTAGGCGAGCAGTTCGCCGAACCGCGGCTCGGTCTCCGGCCAGAAGTCGGACATCCGCAGCCACTGCGGCCGCACGGCGCCATCGACGTACCGCAGCAGCAGCGGGTCCTCGGTGCGGCGTTCGGCGGCGCCGAGTACGTGCACCCAGTCCCACCGGCCCTCGGGTACCTCGATCCGCTGGCCGCGGCAGCGGACGTTGTCCCGCCCGTCCGGGGCGCGCTCGGGGAACCGGAACGGTACCCCGCCGACGACGGAGGTGACGCCCTGCGCCGGCAGGTCCGCCGCGGGAAAGCTGTTGCCCCAGATGTTGAACCCGCCGGCGGCGAGGTCGCCGACAGCGCTCAGACCGGTGTTGTTGACGTGCTCCAGCAGCGAAAGGCTCCGCATCCCGGCGTTCGGCATCACGCGACCCCCTCGGCCCGTCGAACGTCCACAGAGGACTCCAGCAGGGCGAACGCGACCATGCGGGCACCGGCCAGTACGGGCAGCGCGAGCGCGGTCAAGTCGTCACGCCTGGCGGCCCCGACCCTGGCGAGCACGGTCCCCGGGCCGTTGGCGGGCTCCCCCGGCAACGGCCGCAGGAACTCGGGATCCACCCCGCCGCGGTAGTGCAGCCAGACGGTCTCCTCCCATTCGGTTCGCGGAGCGCCCGTCAGCATCAGGTACACCCAGTCGTACCGGCCGGGCGGGATCTCCCAGTGCTGCCCGGCGAGCGGCAGGTCGCAGGCGGTGAATCCCATGCGCATCTCAGCCGGCGCTCAACGCCGAGGGAAGCCTGCGCAGCACGTAATCCGCGTACGCGCCGACCAGGTCGACGTCGAGCACCTCGACCGCGCCGTGGAACTCCGGGGTGTGGTTGACCTCGTTGACGTAGAACCGGCCGTCACGATCTTCGAGCACGTCGATGCCGAACACCCCTTCGCCGACCACCTCGGATACCGCCACCAGCAGCTTCACCAGCTCGTCGCTGGGATCGCAGCGCTCCGCCCGTCCGGTACGCGCGGTGTTCGTGCGCCAGTCGTCGGACACCTTGTAGATGACGCCGACCACCTCGCCGCCCATCACATACGCCTTGATGTCGCGGCCCGGCTTGTCGATGTACTCCTGTGCGTAGACCACCTGATACTGTGGGCTCGCCAGCGCGGCCCGGTGCTCCATAAGGGTTTCCGCGGCTTCCCTGTCCTTCGGCCGCGACGCGAGCCGTCCCCACGAGCCGACGACCGGCTTGATCACCATCGGGAAGCCGAACTCGGTCAGGCCGTCGAGAGCCTGGTCCGGCGACAGGCTCACCATCGCCCGCGGCACCGGCAGCCGCGCGTCCTGCAACGCGAGCGTGGTGAGCAGTTTATCCCCGCACAACGAGATGATGTCGGAGCTGTTGACCACGGTCAGCCCGGCGTGTTCGAGCAGTTTGGTGCCGTAGACGTTGCGGGTGTGCGAGATCTCCCGGCTCAACGCCCCGGCGTAGGGCAGCTCGCGCCCGTCGAGCCGGAACGTCTGCCGTCGGGAGTCGATCACTTCGACGACGGCGCCACGCTTTTCGAGTGCCGCGAGGATGAGTTTCTCTTCGAGGCGGATACGGGAAGCCAGTACGGCAAGGGGAGTGGGCATCGGAGACTCCAGCGTCGGGGTAGACCCGGTACCGGGCCGGTACCGGGGCCGAAAACGGCTCAGGCCGGGTTGAGGTCCACGAGCAGCATGTCGCGCACGGCCCGGCCGCCGTCGCGGTCACGTACCGAGATCGGGGATGCCTCGTGCCAGAGGACGGTGTCGTCGACCAGCACCGAGTCCAGTGGATCGGTCAGGGTGAACCCCACGTCGGCGTACCCCTCGCGGTAGATGCTGGACTCACCGCCCGAGCTGTTCTCCTTGCGCAGCAAGTGCATCCCGACGAACGAGTGACCGTCACGGTGCCTGCCCTCCGGGGTGGGCAACCCGCTCTCCCCGGCCCGCGCGACGATGCGGATCAGGTGCAGTCCGACCGTCCATTCGGGACTGTGCCGCACCATGGACGCGAGCGTCACGTCAGTGGACACCAGCGCGTGCAGGCAGCGGTTGGCCAGCGTCTCGGGTGGGATCGGGGCGAACATCCGCTGGTGTTCGCGCCACATCGGGATACTGTCCTGCCGGAACGGCTGATGCGGCAGCGGGCTGAGCGACAGCCCGGCATCGGTGGACACCGCGTGCAACCTGCCGTAACGCCGGTAGCGGTAGAAGCCGCCGTCGACGAGCTCGTCGTCCCGTCTCAGTTCTTCCCAACCCGCGCGGAACTCGGCGAATTCCGCGCCGAGCACGTCGATCGGGAAGTGCGTCCCGGACAGCCGGACGAAACCGTCGGCCGCCACGGCCGCGGCGAGTTCCGCCGGGTCGGCGAAGGCAGTCTCGCGGTACGGCGGAGCGGGCCGCTCCGAAGTCCGGACTTCCTCGGTCATCGATCCGCTCCCCTTTCCTGGTTCGTGCGCCCTTCCGCACGACCGGCGAGCACCGCCGAGGCGAGCTCCTCGACACTGTGCTTTCCCAACATGACGGGGATCGGCAGCTCGACCCCGGCGTGGCGCGCCCGCTGGAACACGGTCATCGCCCGCAGCGAATCACCGCCGAGCGCGTAGAAGTCGTCCTGGACCCCGATCTCCGCGACACCGAGGACCTCCGACCACAGACGCGCGAGCAGCACCTCGGTCGGCGTCCGCGGCGCTACGGCCGCACGCTCGGTCCGGCCGAACCCCGGTTCCGGCAGCGCCGCCCGGTCGACTTTCCCGTTGACCGAGGTCGGCAACGACTCCATGGGCACGAACACCGCGGGGACCATCGCCGGGGTCAGCCGGTCCGCGAGCAGGATCCGCAGCCGATCGGACGGCGGCACCTCGCCGTCGCGGCCCACGAGATAGGCCACGAGCTGGGGCACGCCCGTCGGATCGGGACGGGCGACGACCACGACGTCGGCCACGCCTTCGCAGTCGCGCAGCGCCGCCTCGACCTCACCCGGCTCGACCCGCTGGCCTCGCACCTTGAGCTGGAAGTCGACGCGGCCACAGAACTCGAGCAGGCCGCCGCCGATCCACCGCGCGCGGTCACCGGTCCGGTACAGCCGCGAACCCTTGTCGCCGAAGGGATCCGGGACGAATCGCGCCGCGGTGAGCCCGGGCCTGCCCACGTAGCCCAGCCCCACCTGACTGCCGCCGAGGTAGAGCTCCCCCACCACCCCGGGCGGGACCGGGGACAGCCGCCGGTCGAGCACGTACGCCGTGGCTCCCGGCGTCGGGCCGCCGATCGGCACCCGCGTCCCCAGCGGCTCGGTGACCTCGTGCGCGGTCACGTCCACGGCAGCCTCGGCTGGCCCGTAGGCGTTGACAAGTCTGACGCCGGGTAGCGCGCGGTGGAAATCGGCGGCCAGGCTCGATGTCAACTCCTCGCCACTGGCCGTCACCACACGCAGCGCCGGCAGCGGGCCGACGTCCTGGTCGAGGAAGACTCGCAGCATCAACGGCACGAAATGGCAGTTGGTCACCTCGTGGCGATCGAGCACCTCATGCAGGTAATCAGGGTCGCGGTGGCCGCCGGGTTTCGCCAGCACCATCCGCGCTCCGATCAGCAGCGGCAACACCAGCTCCGGCACCGACACGTCGAACCCGAGCGGAGTCTTGGCCAGCGTGACGTCGTCCTCGGTCAGCTTCAGCCGCTCTTCGAAGGCACGCAACCGGTTCACCAGACCGCCGTGGGTGTTCACCGCCCCCTTCGGGACGCCTGTCGAACCCGAGGTGAACAGGATGTACGCCGGGTCGCCGCCGCCGAGTACGTTGCCCGGCCGGGCAGGAGGCTCCGCGGCGACCTTCTCGGCCGTCGCCGGGTCGTCCAGGCAGATCGCGTTCACCTCACCGGGCAGCCCGTCGCGCAAGGCCAGCGAGGTCAGCACCACCACCGGCTCGGCCTCGGCGATCATCACCGCGAGCCTGCCCGGCGGGGCGCCGGGATCCAGCGGCAGGTAGACCCCGCCCGCTTTCCACGTTCCCCACAGGGCCACTTGCAGGTCCAGACCGCGATCCAGGCAGAGCCCGACCGTGGAGCCGCGTTCGACTCCGTTGCGCCGCAGCCACCACGCCAGCCGGTTGGCCCGTTCGTCGAGTTCCGTGAACGACAGCGCGTCGCCTTCGTCGGCCACGACCGCGACCCGGTCACCCCAGCGGTCCACCGCCGCGGTGAACCAGTCGACGGTCGAGCCGAACCCGTGCCAGGGCTCGCCGCCGGAGGCCCAGTCCATCACCAGCGCCGACTCGCGTGACGGCATCACCGGCAGTCTCCACATCGGACTGTCCACATCGGACAACGCACCCCGCAGCACCTCGGTCAGCCCGGTCAGCAGGCCGGCCGCGGTGGTCCGGTCGAACAGCTCGGCGTCGAAGTCCAGCATCACGCTCAGGCCGCCGCCTTGGGCAGGCGCGATGTCCAGGCCGAGATCGAACCGGACGGCGCCGCGTGGGGCGGGCAGCCGTTCCACGGTGACACCGGGCAGCTGTAACGGTTCGCCGGGGGTGTTGTCCAGCGCCAGCATGGTTCGCACCAGCGGCGGCCGCGGGCCCTGGTGGTCCGGGTCGGCCTCCTGGCTGATCCGCTCGAACGGCACGTCCTGGTGCGCGTACGCCGCCAGGCACACCTCCCGCACGTGGACCAGGAGCTGCCGGAAACTCGGGTCGCCGGTGAGGTCCACCCGCAACGGCAGCGTGTTCACGAAGAAGCCGACCACGCGGTCGAGTTCGGTGCTGCCGCGTCCGGCGACCAGGGTGCCGACGACGATGTCGTCCTGTCCGGACCAGCGGTGCAGTACCACCGCCCAGGCCGCCGTCAGCGTCATGAACAACGTCGCGCGCTCGGCTTCGGCCACGGTGGCCCACCGCTCGACCAGCCCGGCGTCGAGGTCGACGGACACGCTGTCGCCGAGGTAGCGGGGACGCGCCGGACGTGGGTGATCGGTGAGGAGTTCCAGTGGCTTGGCCCCGGCGAGTGTCCGGCGCCAGTGGGCGAGCTGCCCGGCGAGCACCTCGCCTTCGAGGAAATCCCGTTGCCACACCGCGAAATCCGCGTACTGCAGTTCGAGCTCCGGCAGTTCGGGGGCGCGGCCTTCGAGCAGTGCCGCGTACACCACGCCGAGTTCGGCGACCAGTACACCCAGCGACCAGCCGTCGACCACCACATGGTGCATGCACAGCAGCAGCACGCACTCCCCCGGCTCACCGTCGAGCACCCGCAGCAACGCGGAGCGCAGCAAGGGCGGCGCGGCGAGGTCGAACTCGGGCTCGGTCACCGCGCGCATCGCCGCGTCCAGCCCGTCGCGGGTCGTGTCCACCACGCTCAGCGGGGCCACCGCGGCGGCCAGCGCCACCTGGGTCAGCGCGCTGTCGGCACCGACCTCGACGCCGGTCCGCAGCACCTCGTGGCGATCCACCAGGAACTGCAGCGCGGCCCGCAGGACGGGCACGTCGACCGTGCCGGTCATCCGCAACGCGCCGTTGACGTGGTAGGCCGCCCCGGAACCCATCTGGTGCAGCAGCCACAGTCGTTCCTGGCCGAAGGAGGCGGGGAAGACGAACGCCTCCGCGATCGCCTGCTGGTCAGTCATCGGCGTTCTCGCCTTTCGTCACGTCCGGCGTGGCGGGGGCCCGGAACCGGGAGCGGTCGAGTCTCGGGATGGCCGCCACCGGCCGGGCCGGCGCCGCCGCGTCGACCAGCTCGGCCACGTTCGCGACGGTGCCCGCCTCGAAGAAGTCGGCCAGTTCCAGTTCCACCTGACAGGCCGCGCGGATCCGGTGCAGGATCCGGACAGCGACCAGGGAGTGGCCGCCGAGATCGAAGAAGTCCTCGTGCACGTCGAACCCGGCCTCGATACCCAGTAACTCGGCCCAGATCTCCGCGACCCGGCGCTCGGCCTCGGTCCGCGGTCCGACCGCCGTCCCGGCGGCGGGTGCGACGGTCTCCGGCAGACCGGTCGCGCTCGCCCCGGCGGTTTCGGCGACGGGCTCGGGCGCGTCGACGAGTTCAACCAGCCCTTCGGCGGTCCGTCGCGCCCGATCACCGGTCGCGTACAGCCTGGCGCCGGTACCGGACGGATCCGGCACGAATCGCGCGGCCGTCACCGCCGGTCGGCCACTGAACCCTTGTCCCGCGACGACTCCGCTGAGGAACAGCTCGCCGACGACACCGATCGGCACCGGCGCCATCCACCGGTCCAGCACCTGTGCTCCCGTGCCGCCGGGCGTGGGAGCGGTCGTCTCCGTCAGCGGCAGGTCCCACACCGGGCGGGTCGGCTCGGCGACGCCGGCTCGCGCCACCGCCAGCACCGCGGCCACCAGCCGCCGGGCCGAAGACGCCGTCAGCACGTCCGTCGAGAACTCCGCGAAACCGGCGAGTCCCCCGTCTTCCGCCGGGGACAGCTCGATCTCGAGTTCGAACTTGGCGGTGCCGGTGTGCACCGGCAGCACGTCCATGCGCACCCCCGGCGGCTCGACCACCCGGCGCGGGGTGTTGTGGAGCACCAGCATGTGCCGCACGATCGGGGACCGGCTGAAGCCGTCCCGGTCCGGCCGGATCTCCCTCACCAGCTGTTCGAAGGGCAGGTCCTGGTTCGCGTAGGCGCCGACGCAGGTCTCCCGCACCCGGCCCAGCAGCTCCCGGAAACCCGGCGCGGGCGGCACGTCGACCCGCAACGCCAGTGTGTTGACGAAGAAGCCGACCAGACCTTCCAGCTCCGTGCGGGTGCGCCCGGCGATGGCCGTCCCCCACACCACGTCCCGGCGTCCCGACCACCGCGCGAGCACGATCGCCCAGGCCGTGGCCAGCACCATGTACAGCGTCGCGCCTTCGTCGTCGCCGATGCGGCGCAGGGCGGCGACCAGTTCCGCAGGAACGGTCACCGGCACGACGTCACCGGAGAACGGGCGGTCCTGGCGAGCCGCGGTGTCGGCGGGCAGCTCCACCGGCCGCACTCCGGCGAGCCGCTCCCGCCAGTAAGCGAGCTGGCCGGTGAGCGCGCCGCTGGAGACGTGGTCCCGGTGCCACGAAGCGAAATCGACATAACGAGTCGTCAAGGGCGGCAGCGCCGCCTTCGTCCCGGCGCGCAGCGCGGCGTAGACGAGGGCGAACTCCCCGGCGAGAATGCCGAGCGACCACCCGTCCACGACGATGTGGTGCACGCACAGCACGAGCTGCCAGTCGTCCGGCGCGACCTGGAACAGCATCGGCCGCAGCAGGCACGGCCCCGCCAAGTCGAACGGACGTCGGCAGGCGAGCCGGATTTCGTCCCACAGCACGTCTTCACTCACCTGGGCGAAAGGCACGTCGACCGTCACCGCCTCGGGCGGGTGCACGAACTGCACGACCTCGCCCGCGTCGTCGACCCGCAGTCCGGTGCGCAGCGCCTCATGCCGCTCGACGAGCACGCGGACAGACTCGCGCAGCGCGGCCACGTCGAGGTCGCCCCGCATCCTGAGCGTGCCGGCGACGACGTACAGCGCGCTGCCCGGGTTGAGCTGTTCGAAGAAGTACAACCGTTCCTGCGCATGCGAAGCCGGGCTCTGCGCTTCGTCGGCCGGGCGGCGGGAAATCCGGGCGGCGGCCTTGCCGATGCCCGCTTCGTCTAGACGTCGCTGGAGTAGTCGATGCTGGTCCGCGGAGAGCGATCCGGGTGCCATGGCGCCGAAACCTCCTTCGTGAGGCCGGTGCAGCCGAGGATGTCCCGCCGCAGTTGCGTGAGCATCGGGGTCGCGTTGTCCCGGGGGAAGAAATGCCCGCCGGGGAACGTGCTGATCCGCGTGGTGCCTTCGACCTCCGTCAGCCAGCCGACGGCTTCCGCCTCACCGGCCAGCGGGTCGTCGGCGCCGAGGTACACGCGCAGGTCGCAGCGAAGCGCCGGTAGCGGTTCCGGCCGGAAGTCGTTCACCACCATCAGATCCGCGCGCAGGATGGGGAGGATGTACTCCAGGAACAGCGGATCCGGCGGAGCGTCCGCGGGCAGGCCCTCGGCGCGGGTGATCAGCTGGAGCAGGCCCTCATCGGAGGTGTCGCTGCGCCAATTCGGCGCGTGCTGGCTCGCTGGAGCCGCGGCGGCCGCCACCACGAGTCCGTCGGGCAGCCACCCCCTGGTGGCGCGGAGAGTCCGGCAAAGCTCCCAGGCGACAATGGCGCCCATGCTGTGCCCGAAGACGACCAGCGGCAGTTCGTCGAGCCCGTCCAGTTCCGGCAGCACGCCATCGATGAGCTCCGCCATGTCGGTGATCAGAGGTTCCATGCCACGATCACCGCGGCCGGGCAGTTCCACCGCCACGACGTCGATCTCGGCGCCGAGCGGCTCACCCCAGTTCTGGTAGATCCTGGCCGACCCGCCACCGGGCGGCAGGCACAGTAATCTCGCCCTTGCCCGCCCGGATCGGGAGAAACGCCGCAGCCACTCAGTCACGCGATCAGATTCGCCGGATCGCGTGACGGGAACAAGTCAGTGAGTGTCCCGACAACCCCGGATCGGCAGGCACTTCCGGCCGCGGCGGCGGTCAGCTCAGCCCCGCCGACTCCGCGATCACCCGGAGTACCTCCGCCGTGGAATCGGCGAGATACATGTGTTCCCCCGGCAGCTCCCGCAGGACGAACTCCCGGCTCGTCGCCTTGACCCATTCACCGGCCTGTTCGGTCGAAACCAGGCTGTCGTCCCGGCCGCGGACAGCGGTGATCGGTGCCGCCAAAGGGGTATCCGTGCCCGGGCGATAGTTTTCGTGCATCTCGACGTCGGCACGCAGCGTCGGCAGCACCATCTGGCGCACCTCGGGATCTTCCAGTGCCGCGTCGTGGTGCCCGGCGAGTTCGCCGACCCTGGCGACGAACTCGCTGTCGGGCAACCCGGTCGCCCGGCGTTCCCGCCGCGTCCACGGGCCGGGAGAACCGCTCACCACCAGGCTCACCACGGTGACCGACGGCGTACCCGCGAGCAGGTGGCCCAGTTCGTAGGCGAGCACGGCACCCAGGCTGTGGCCGAACAGCGCCACCGGCCCGGCACCACCGATCTGCGTCAATAGCCCTGGCAGCAGGTCTTCCGCCGCCTGGCGCACGTCCCGGTACGGTTGCTCGCGGATCCGCCGCTCGCGGCCGGGCAGCCGGAGCGGGACGATCTCGAGGTCGTTGTGGGCCAGCGCGCGCCACGGCCGGAAGAACGCGGCCCCGCTCCCGGCGAACGGCGCACACACCAATGGAATACGACTCATGCGGTCTCCGGCCTCTCTTGACTTCGCCAGCGGTCAAACAACTACAACCGGTCGCGGGCCTCCTCGTCGGACATGGCGCTCACCTCGAGGACCAGCTCGGCCACGGCGTCGACGTCGATTCCCTCGACGGTGCCGAGTTCACGCAGGTACGCCGCGACCGCACGCACCGTGCGCGCCGCGAGGAACCCGGGGATGTCCAGCTTGACCCGCAGCAGCTCGCGGATCCGGGACACCGCCTGCGTGGCGAGCAGGGAATGGCCGCCCAGCTCGAAAAAGTCGTCCGTGCTCCCGATCCGCGGCACCGCGAGCAGCTCGGACCACAGGTCGGCGAGCAACTGCTCCAACGCGCCCGCGGGGGCCGTGTAGCTGGTTTCCGGCCGGTCGGCACCGGGTGCGGGCAACGCGGCCCGGTTCAGCTTTCCGCTGGGCAGCAAGGGAAGTTTGTCCAGCACCAGGTAGGCCGACGGCACCATGTGGTCCGGCAGCCGGTCGGAAAGATGGGCGCGCAGCTCCGCGGCGGTCGGCCGGTTGTCCCCGTTCGGGGTCACGTATGCGGCCAGCCGGCGTTCGCCGACGGCGTCGGTGTAGGCGACGACCACCGGCTCGGTCACCGACGGATGCCCGGACAGCACGTTCTCGATCTCGCCGAGTTCGATCCGGAAACCCCGGATCTTGACCTGGAGATCAAGCCTGCCAAGGAAATCGAGGTCCCCACTGGCCAGGAACCGCGCGTGGTCGCCCGTCGCGTACATCCGGCCACCAGGCTCCGGGCTGTACGGGTCCGGCAGGAACCGCTGCGCGGTCAGGCCGGGCTGGTGCCAGTAGCCGCGGCCGGGCCCCGCGCCGCCGATGAACAGTTCCCCTGCCACGCCCGGCGGAGTCGGCTCGCCGTGTTCGTCGAGCACGTAGAGCCGGTGGTTGGGCAGCGACCTGCCCCAGAGCACGCCCGCCGGGCTGCGCTCGGCGACCGGGTGGAAAGTGCTGCAGTAGGACGCCTCGGTCATCCCGGCGAGGTTGAGCAGCCGCACGCCGGGCACCAGCTCGGCGAGCCTGCCTGGCAACGCCGGGGGCATGCGGTCCCCGCCGAGCCCGACCGCGCGCAGCACGACGCCGTCCATGCCGTCGCGCCGGTAGGCGTGGTTGACCAGCATGTCCAGCAGCGCCGGCGCGGAGCTCCACGCGGTCACCCGCATGGTGCGCAACAGATCGAGCAGCTGCTCCGGGTCGGTGGTCTCGATGTCGCTGGGCACGACGATCGTCGCGCCGGCGGCGAGTGTGCCGAAAACCTCGTACACCGACATGTCGTAGTTCAGCGAGGAGATGGCGAGCATCCGGTCGGCCGAGGTCAGCGCGTAGGCGCCGTTGACGCCGTGCAGGGTGTTGGCCACCCGGCCGTGCTCGTTCGCCGATCCCTTGGGGCGCCCGGTCGAGCCGGAGGTGTAGATGACGTAGGCGAGGTTCGGCTCGGCGACCACCGCGGGCGGGCGCTCGGCCGGATACCCCGCGATGCGCTCCGCCTCCACGTCGAGGCAGACCAGGCGGGTGTCCTCGTTGTCGTCACGGGTCCGTACGCGGTCGGGGTCGGCCACCGAGGAATGGGTGAGCACCAGCGCCGCACCGGCGTCCTCGGCCATGTAGGCGACGCGGCGGCGGGGGTAGTTCGGGTCGAGCGGGACATACCCGGCGCCCGCCTTCAGGATGCCGAGCACCGCGACGATCATCAGTTCCGACCGCGGCAGCGAGATCCCGACCAGCTGCTCCGGCCGGACCCCTTCCGCACGCAGGAACCAGGCGAGCCGGTTCGCGCGCTCGTCCAGTTCGCGGTAGGTCAGCACCTGCTCGCCGAAGGCCACCGCCTCCGCGTCAGGGGCGAGATCCACCTGTCGTTCGAACAGGCCGTGCAGGGTGCCGGCGGTCTTCGCGGGTGCCGCCGAACCGCCGCCGCTCGCTACCTCGATCATCTCCGCCAGTTCGCCGGGCCCGGCGATCGGCAGCCGGGAGACGGGCGTCTCCGGATCGGCCAGCCCGGCAGCCAGCAGCAGGTCGAACGCGGCGACCATCCGGCGGACGGTGTCCGCTTCGAACAGGTCCGAGCTGAACTCCGCCCTGCCGTCGAGACCGCCGTCGGTGGTGGGCACCAGATCCAGCGTCAGGTCGAACTTGGTCGACTCGGTGCGCAGGTCGAGTTCGCTCACCTGCAGTCCCGGCAGCCGCAGCTGGGCCATCGGCACGTTCCGCAGCGCGAGCAGGGTCTGCACCAGGGGGATCGAGCCCGCCGAACGGTCCACTCCGGACTCGGCGACCATCCGCTCGAACGGGAGGTCCTGGTGTGCGTACGCGGCGAGGCATTCGGCGCGGGCGGCTTGAACGAGCTCACGGAAACTCGGATCGCCCGAGGTGTCCATCCGCAACGGCAAGGTGTTCACGAAGAACCCCACCAGCGGCTCGATGTCCACGTGCCCCCGGTTGGCGATCGGCGAACCGATGATCATCTCCTGTTGACCGCTCCACCGCCGCAACAGCACGGTGTACGCGGCGAGCAGCACCATGAATTGGGTGGCCTGCTCACTTTCGGCGAGTTTCTCGACGGCGCGGACGGTGTCCGCGCCGAGGCGCAACGGGACCGACTCCCCCGCCGAGGACCTCGTCGCGGGGCGCAGCTTGTCCGTCGGCAGCTCCAGCACCGGCGCGAAAGCCAGGTGATCACGCCAGTACGACACCTGCTCGTCGAGCTCGCCGCCGTCCAGCCGTCCTCGCTGCCAGACGGCGAAATCGGCGTACTGCACCGGCAACTCCGGCAACGGGGACGCCTCACCCGTCACGTACGCCTGGTACAGCGTCGTCAGTTCTTGTTGCAGGACACCGAGGGACCAGCCGTCCGAGACGATGTGGTGGGTGCTCAGCAGGAGTACGTGCTCGGTGTCGCTCACCTTGAGCACGCAAGCCCGGATCAACGGGCCGGTGGCCAGGTCGAACGGCAGCCGGACCTCCTGCTGGTACCGGTCGCGCACCTCGGCCTCGGCGGCCTCGGCGGACCTGTCGCTCAGGTCCACCAACGGGATGGTGAGCGGCGCGGCCGCGTGCACGAGCTGGCCGGGAACACCGCCGCGATCGGTGAACGTCGTACGCAACACCTCGTGCCTGCGCACGATCTCGTCGAGAGACCGCCGCAGCGCGTCCACCCGCAGCACGCCGGTGAACCGCACCGCCGCGGGCACGACGTAGGCGATCGACCCGGGATCGGCCTGTTCGAGGTACCACAGGCGTTCCTGCGCGTAGGAACACGGCAACGGGTCACCGGTCCGCGCCGTGCCGGGAATCGCCGACGCCGCCACGGCTCGGCGCGCCAGTTCCGCCGCCACCAGTCGCCGTTTTTCCGGCGACAGGCCGCGCAGGACCGCGTCGAGGTCGGTGTCCACATCCGCACCGTGCTGACCGGCACCGGTCATTGGCCACTCCAGGCTCGATGGCTTCGGGAAGATCGCGGGGCGTCGCCAGGATCATCGACGCGGGTGCCTGCCGACAAGTCCGGAATCAGCCCTACAACGCCTATGCGCGCGGCCGCCGTCCAGGGTGTCGCGAAAGCCACTTTCGGGACGTCTGATGTCCCGAAAGTGGCTTTCGCGACACGGCCACTAACCAGGTGGCTTCAGCGTCAGGTGGTTCTTCGTGGCGGCCGTGACCGTGTCACGGCTGAACGCCCACGCGGTGGACTCGCCGCGTTGCCAGAGCGGCATCTGGTCGTCGTAGTGCTCGTCGAACGCGTGCCCGGACGCCCCGGTGAGATTGATCCAGCGCGAGGAGTCCAGGTTCGCCCAGTCGACCACCATGCGCATGGACGGGACCCAGTTGACGTCGTAGCCCTTCTTCGCGTTCCAGCCGGCGGCGTTGATGGTCGCGGGGCCGCCACCGAGCTCGTACGGCCCGCGGTTGAGCAGCCATTGCACCGGCGCCGGGCCGGTGCCGAGGGTCTGGTTCTTCAGGGTGAGCCGGTGCAGCTCGCCCCAGCGCCAGGCAGCGGGGTCCGCACCGAGACGATCGGTCAGTTCCTTGGCCGCGTCGTCCATCGCCGCGCCCAGCATGGCGTCGCGGCCACGCAGGCCGCGCGGGTCGGTGGTGTTGTGCCAGAACTCGTCGTCAGGACGGTCCAGCAGGCCCCGGACCACCTCGAACCACTGGCCGCCGCCGTCCACGTCGACCTTCGGCGCGCCGTTGGTCAGTTTGTCGGTGAACATCAGGCGAAGCAGGTTCCGCCAGACGGCGTTGAAGTAGGCGGCGGGCGCCGAGTCAGCCGGCTGGGTGAAATCCCAGCCCCGCAACAGGTTCTTCGCCTTTTCAGTGTCCTTGCTGACCTGGGCGGCCAGCAGGCGCGGGGTCAGCGTCGCGGCGTTGACGTTGTAGGTGTCGAGCTGGATCCGCTGCATCGCGGTGACGTCGAGTTTGCCGCCCTGCTTGATCAGGTCGGTGATCCGCTGGCTGCGGTTGCCGTCGCCCCAGGCCTTGGTGATCAGGTACGGGTACGACGGGTCGGTGACCGCGTTGTTCGCGTTGACGAAGTACCCGCTCGCCGGGTCCAGCGCGCTGGGCAGCGCGTCGAACGGGATGTAGCCCGTCCATTCGTACTCGTCGGTCCAGCCCGGCACCGGATACCGGCCGTCGCCCTGTTTGCGGATCGGGATCAGGCCGGGGGCCTGATAACCGATGTGGCCGAACCGGTCGGCGTAGAGCATGTTCTGCGCCGGGGCCGCGAACTGCGACGCGGCCTGGCGGAACGAGCGCCAGTCGTGCGCGGCGTTCAGCCCGAAGACGGCGTCGAGGGTGCGGGCGGGCTGCAACGCGGTCCACTTGATGGCGACCGCGTATCCGCCTGCCGGATCGGCCCCGGGTGACCGGCCGCTCTGCCCGGTGGACTTCAGCCGGTCGACGACGTCGGAGAGGATCGGCCCGTGCTCGGTGGAGCGCACGGTGATCACCCGGTCCTGGCCGCCCGCGACCTTGATCACCTCCTGGCGTGTCCGCAGCGGGACCTGCCTGCCCTGGTACTCGTAGTTCCCGCCGGTCACCCGCTCCAGGTACAGGTCGGTGTCGGCGGGACCGAGGTTGGTGAGGCCCCAGGAGATGTCGGCGTTGTGCCCGATGATGACCCCCGGCATGCCGGAAAAGCTGAACCCGGACACGTCGAACTGGCAGTCCCGGCTGACCGACCGGCAGTGCAGGCCGTTCTGGTACCACAGGCTCGGCATCTGCGGGGCGAGGTGGGGATCGTTGGCCAGCATGGGTTTCCCGCTCGCGGTGAGCTTTCCGGAGACCACCCAGCCGTTGGACCCGATGCCCTCGCCGCGCGGGCCCAGCACGTCGTCGAGCGCCGTCGACGCCTCCGCCGCGTCGCGCAGCGCGCTTGCCATGTCCGCGGTGCCGGTGTCCGCGGACGAGGGCACGGTGCCGCCACCGCCGACAGGTTTCGGGTCGCGGCTGGTCTCGCCGGGCTGCACGGTGGGCTCCCAGCGCTGGAAGTCGTAGTCCGGGTACAACTGCCGGATCGTCTCCTGGGGCAGGACCGCGGCCAGCATCGCGTGCCGGGCCTGGTCGGTCACCGTGCCGTTGAGGTCCCACGCCATGGCCTTCAGCCAGGCGACGGAGTCGACCGGGGTCCAGGGTTCCGGGGTGTAGCCGGGGGTGATCAGGCCGAGCACGGTGTATTCCAGGCTCAGCCCGGTCCCGCTGTGCTCGGCGAGGTAGGCGTTCACGCCGTCCGCGTAGGCCTGCAGGTAGTCCCTGGTGCTCTGGGACAGCAGCGGAAGCTCCTGCTCGGCCACCTGGCGCCAGCCCATGGTCCGCACGGTCGAGTCGGTGACCACCTGACTCTCGCCGAAGAGTTCCGAGAGCCTGCCGGAGGTGATGTGGCGGCGGACGTCCATCTCCCAGAACCGGTCTTGGGCGTGCGTGTAGCCCTGGGCGAGGAACAGGTCGTGCGGATTGTCGGCGTAGATCTGCGGCACGCCGTAGCCGTCGCGCAGTACCTCGGCCGGGCCGGTCAACCCCGGCACCGCGAGCGTGCCTTCCACGGTGGGGAACGAATGCCGCACCGCCCAGGTCAGGTAGAGACCGGCGCTGGAGAGGATCACGATGAGCACGACGACGAGCGACCAGGCGATGATCCGCAGCCGTCGCCAGCCCCGACGCCGCTTGCGGCCGGAGCCGGGCTGCTCGCCCTGGCCTGCCTCGGTTTCGGTATCCACGGTATCCGCGGTGTTCAGCACGTCGCCCACCCATGCAGGATCATCCGCGGCCACCGGGTGGAGTAGCCGGGGATTCTCCTGACTGCCGTCGGCACCCGCGTGATGCGAACCTTGCCGGGTTCATCGCGCGGGCCGGATGTTGCCGCGTGACCGCGCGACCACCGTGGGGACGAGTGAGATGGCCACCGACGCGGCCGCCAAGGCCGAAAGCCCGCGACGGCTGCGGTCCCAGCGGGACTTCCGCCGGTTCTGGACCGGGGACCTGGTCTCCCAGTTCGGTTCCCGCATCACCGAGTTCGTGCTGCCCCTGCTGGTGGTGACCGTCCTCAACGGCTCGGGCGCGCAGGTCGGCCTGTTGCAAGCGTGCTACCTGGCGCCGTTCTTCCTGCTCCCGCTGTTCGCCGGGGTGTGGCTGGAGCGCCGGACCAAGCGGCCGGTGATGATCGCCATGGACTTCGGCCGGTTCGTGCTGGTGATGGCGGTCCCGCTGCTGGCGCTGTTCGGGTTGCTGACGCTCCCGCTGCTCTACGTCGTCGCGATCGCGGGCGGGGCGATGACGGTGCTGTACGACATCGCCGCGACCAGCTACGTGCCCCGGCTCGTCAGCGCGGACCACCTGACCTCGGCCAACAGCGCGGTTTCGGTCAACCTGGCGGTCAGCGCCACCACAGGCCCCGGTCTCGCCGGCTGGCTCAGCGGACTGTTCGGCCCGGCGGGCACACTCGTGTTCGACGGGCTGTCCTATCTCACCTCGGCCAACGCCCTGCTGCTCATCCGGCACCGTGAGGTCGTGCCGGAGCGGAAGGCGGACCGGGATCCACGCCGCGAACTCGCCGAAGGGCTGCGTGCGGTCCTCCGCAACCCGCCGGTGCGCGCCCTGGTGACCCACGCCGGGATCTACAACGCCGGTTCCGCGATGATCGTGGTGGCGTTCCTGATCTACTTCGTGCGGGAACTCGGCCACGACCCGGCGGTCTACGGCGCGGTCATGGTGGCCAGCGGGATCGGCGGCATCGTGGGCTCACTGGGCATCCCGGTGCTGATCCGGCGACTCGGCTACGGCCACTCGCTGCTGGTCGCGCTGGTGTTCTCCACCAGCTCCTATTTCCTGCTGCCGCTGGCGGACGGCAGCGGCGGCGACATCCTGATCTGCGGGATCGGCCTGTTCCTCGGCGTGACCGGGTCGGCGAGCGGCAGCGTGATCGCGCTGACCGTGCGCCAGCGGTCCACGCCGAGCGCGCTGCACGCCCGGATGAACGCCAGCTACCGGTTGCTCAGCTTCGGCATGTTGTCGATCGGGGCGGGCACGGCCGGTTTCCTGGTCGACGCGTTCGGCGCCAGGGCGGTGCTGTTCCTGGCGCCGTGCCTGCTGCTGCTGTCGGTCATCCCGGCGGCGAGCCGCCCGATCCGCACCCTGCGCACCCTGCCAGACCTCGGCTGACCCGGCCCGAAAGTCCGTGGCGCTCCTGGTGCTTTTGACTGAACCGCGATCTCGCGTGTTTGGGCGGCGAACTCGCGTGATTGAACGGCGAACTCGCGTGATTGGATGGCGATCTCGCGTGCTTGGAGGCGGATCAGGTGAGTGCGGGCAGGCGGGCCTCGGCCAGTTTGAGGAGCGACGCGGCCGCGGCCCCCGCGGGGACAGGCCCGCCGCATGCCCTGGACCTTCGCGCCTTCTCAAGTACGTGAAGGCCCCCTTGCTTGCGCCTAGCGCAAGAAACTCGCCCTTCACGCACTTGAGAACCGAATGGCTGTCCTTTGTGCTCAGTGAGGCGCTGCGACTGTCAAGGTCCGCGCCGAAGAGGCGACGGCGAAAAGAGCGGGTCAGCGGTAGGAGCGGAGGAGGTCTCGCAGGCAGGTGGTGCCGAACTCCAGTGCCTCGACCGGGACCCGTTCGTTGGCGGTGTGCAGCATGCCGCGGTAGTCGACCCCGGCGGGCAGCCGCAGCGGAAGCCAGCCGTAGCACCGGATTCCCAGCTGCGCGAACAGCCGGGCGTCGGTGGACGCCGGTGACACCATCGGCAGCGGGGTCGCGCCGGAGTCGGCTTTGGTGAGGATCTCGGCCATGGTGTCGTAGAAGCCGCCGAACTCCGGTTCCGCGATCAGCTCCGGGCGGACCATCGACCCTTCCAGCAGCAACTCGAACTCGGCGTCGTGGCCGATGAGGCCGCGCAGTTCGCCGGTGAAGTCCTCGACGGTGAACCCGCCGGGCAGCACCCGGCCGTCCAGGTCGACGGTGATCTCGCTGGGGACCACGTTGATCTTCTCGGTGGTCCGCACGATCGTCGGGTTGGCGGTGTGCCGGAGCACCGAGTCGAGACGCAGCGCCTCGGCCAGCGGCAGGCCTTCCGGGCGGGCGTCGCCCACCTGGTCCGCCCGGTACCGGGCGACCCCGGCCGCCATCGGTTCCGGCAGCGCGGCGGCCAGCGCGGCGAGCATCCGGTCGGCGGCCTTGGTCTGGTGCCGCGGCATCCTGGTCCCGGTCAGCGTGGTGAGCAGCTTGCCGAGACGCGCCATCGGCGTGTCCGGCGGGGTCAGCCGCGAACCGTGGCCGCCGGGGCCGCGCAGGGTCACCCGCAGCCAGCAGGCCCGTTTTTCGGCCACCACGATCGGATGGAACCGCTGCCCGGCCAGATCGACCCCGGCGCCGCCCTCCTCGCCGATGGCGTACCGCACCCCGTCGAACAGGCCGGGATGCCGGTCCACCAGATAGCGGGCGCCGACAGCGCTGCCCGCCTCCTCGTCGGCCACCACCGCCAGCAGCACGTCGCCCGCCGGCCGTTCCCCGGCCGCGGCCAGCCGCGACAGCGCGGCGAGCATCATCGCCAGGCCGCCCTTCATGTCGATCGCGCCGCGGCCCCAGACGTGGTCGTCGACGATCCTGGCCTCGAACGGCGGATGGTCCCACTCCTGCCCGTCCACCGGGACCACGTCGGAATGCGCGTGCAGCAGCAGCGGCGGGGCCTCGCCTCGACCGGGGAAACGGGCGACGAGGTTGGTGCGCAAGGGATCCGGCCCGAGGACCGTCAACTCCGCCCCGCTGTCGGCCAGCAGCCGTTGCAGGTAGGCGACGACCTCGCCTTCGCGGCCCGGCGGGTTGGTGGTGTCGATCCTGATCAGGTCCTGCAGCAGGGGCAACGGATCGCTGGCGAACTCCGGCGGCATCGGCGCGGGCTCCTTCGGGTCAGTCGAGCAGGGTGCGGATTCTGGTGGCCAGCGCCCGCACGTCGCCGTCGTCGGGGCGCAGGACCAGGTCCGGCCGCCGGGGCGACTCGTATGGTGCGCTGATCCCGGTGAAACCGGGGATCTCACCCTTGCGGGCCCGTTCGTAGAGACCCTTGGGATCGCGTGACTCGCAGACCTCGATCGGTGTGTCCACGAAGACTTCGTGGAACGGCAGGCCCGCTTCGTCGTGGTTCGCGCGCACCCGGTCCCGGTCGGCGCGGTACGGACTGATCAGCGCGACGATCGCCACCGCGCCCGAGTCGGCGAACAGCCGCGCGACCTCGCCGACGCGCCGGACGTTCTCGGCTCGGTCCTCGGCGCTGAATCCAAGATCGGCGTTGAGCCCGAGCCGGATGTTGTCCCCGTCGAGCAGGTAGGCGGGCCTGCCTGCGTCGATCAGCGACCGTTCGAGCTCGGCGGCGATGGTGGACTTGCCCGACGCCGAAAGGCCGGTGAGCCACACCGTGCCGCCGCGGGTGGCACGGTGGTTCCTGGTGACCGTCGCGCGGTGCCGCACCACGGTCGGCGCGGCCTCGGCCGGGCGGAGGATCATCCCGGCGGCGACGGTGTCGCCGGTGCTCTCGTCGATGAGGATGAAACTGCCGGTAGTCCGGTTGCGCTCGTAGGTGTCGTAGGCCAGCGGGGTCTGGGTGTGCAGGCTGATCCGGCCGATCTCGTTGAGGGACAACGATTCCGCCGCTTCGTCGCGATGCAGCGTCGTGACGTCGATCCGGTAGCGCAGGCTGTGCACGGTGGCCCTCGCCTGCTGTGTGCTGTGCTGGACGAGCAGCCGTGAGCCCGCGGTGAGGGTGCCGCGGTCGCTGAGCCAGCAGACCATCGCGTCGAGATCGCGCCCGACCTCCGGCCGGTTGCCCACCTTGCAGATCAGGTCGCCGCGGCGCACGTCGAGTTCGTCGGCCAGCCGCACGGTCACCGCCTGCCGCGCGAACGCGTACGCCGCTTCCTGTCCTCCAGGCGCGTGGATCGCTTCGACTGTCGAGCCGACACCCGACGGCAGCACGACGACGTCGTCGCCCGGGCGGAACACCCCACCGGCGACGGTTCCCGCGTACCCGCGGAACTCGCCGTGTCGCGCCACGTACTGCACGGGCAGCCGGGCGTCGATCAGGTTGCGGCCGGCGGCGAGGTGGACCTGTTCGAGATGCTGCAACAGCGGAGGACCGTCGTACCACGGCATCTGCGCACCGCGGAACACGACGTTGTCCCCGTGCAGGGCCGACATCGGCACGAAGGTCACGTCGGCGACCCGCAGCTTCATCGCGAACCGCTCGAAGTCCTCACGGATCTGCTCGAAGCGCTCGGCCGACCAGTCCACGAGGTCCATCTTGTTGACACACACCACGAGATGCCCGATGCCGAGCAGGCTGGCGAGGAAAGCGTGCCGCCTCGACTGTTCCAGCAGCCCCTTGCGCGCGTCCACCAGGATGAGCGCGAGATCGGCCGTCGACGCCCCGGTGACCATGTTGCGGGTGTACTGCAGATGCCCTGGGGTGTCGGCGATGACGAACCGGCGCTGTGGCGTGGCGAAATAGCGGTAGGCGACGTCGATGGTGATGCCCTGTTCCCGTTCGGCACGCAGTCCGTCGGTGAGCAGGGCGAGGTCGAGCTGGTCCCCGCCGCGAGCGCGGCCCGCCCGTTCGATCGACGCCAGCTGATCGGTGAAGATGGCTTTGGAGTCGTAGAGCAGCCGTCCGATCAGTGTCGACTTCCCGTCGTCGACGCTCCCCGCGGTGGCCAGTCGCAGCAGCTGTGCTCGAGACCGCACTAGAAGTACCCCTCCCGCTTCCTGTCCTCCATGCCGGCTTCGGAGATCCGGTCGTCCGCGCGGGTCGCCCCGCGTTCGGTGACCCGGCTGGCGGCCACCTCGGCGACCACCTCCTCCGGCGTGCTCGCGGTGGATTCGACGCACCCGGTGCAGGTCGCGTCGCCGACGGTGCGGAATCGCACCGTCGCCGGGTACGGCCGTTCCCCCTCGGCCAGCGTCAGGTACGGGGTGTGCGCCAGCAGCATCCCGTCGCGCTCGACCACCTCGCGCCGGTGGGTGTAGTAGATCGACGGCAGCTCGATCCGCTCGTCGCGGATATAGGACCAGATGTCGAGTTCCGTCCAGTTCGACAGCGGGAACACCCGTAGGTGCTCGCCACGGCGGTGCCTGCCGTTGTACAGGTCCCACAGCTCGGGGCGCTGCGTGCGCGGATCCCACTGGCCGAACTCGTCGCGGAGGCTGAACACCCGTTCCTTGGCGCGCGCCTTCTCCTCGTCCCGGCGCGCGCCGCCGAAGACGGCGTCGAAGCCGTGCTCGGCGATCCCGCGGATGAGAGTGGTGGTCTGCAGGCGGTTACGGCCCGCGCCGGGACCGGTCTCCTCCACCACCCGGCCCGCGTCGATGTCGTCCTGCACCGAGCTGACGAGCAGCCGGACGCCCGTCTTCCGTACGACACGATCGCGGAACTCGATCACCTCGTCGAAGTTGTGCCCGGTGTCGATGTGCAGCACCGGAAAAGGCGGCGGCGCCGGCCAGAACGCCTTGACCGCGACGTGCAGCATCACCATCGAGTCCTTGCCGCCGGAGAACAACAGCACCGGGCGTTCCAGTGTCGCCGCCACCTCGCGGAAGATGTGCACGGTCTCGGCTTCCAGCGTGTCGAGATGCGAAATCTCGTAACTCTCGGTCGTCGTCACTGTCCGGCCGCTCACGACCCCATCGCGCGGCGCAGGCTCAAGGGCCGCATATCCGTCCAGACCGTCTCCACGTGGGCAAGGCACTCGCTCTTGGTGCCCGCAACGCCGACCTCGCGCCAGCCTGCCGGGACCTCACGGTAGGTCGGCCAGATCGAATACTGCTCCTCATGGTTGACGACAACGGTGTAGCGGATGTCGTCTTCGTCGTCATCGGGCATGGTGAACCTCCACATCGGACTGGGCGATCGGGTCGGTCGCCGCCTCGGCACGGGTGGCCAGGTCGGTCAGTAGGGTGGCAAGGCCGGCGGCGTTGGCGGCCTTGGTCATGGTGAAGTGGTTGCCGGGCACGGTGGCGGTCCGCACCGGTCCGTCCACTAAGGACTCCCAACCGGCCGCGGTGGTGGTGGACCGCGCCGGCCGGATCAGGGTCAGTTCGCCGCGGAAGGGCCCGGGTTCCCAGCGCGACACCGCGGTGGTCAGCTCGACGAAGACGCGGGCGCGCGCCAGCATCTCGGCGCGCTGCCCGGCCGGGAGCAGGCCTGCCGCGTCCAACCGGTCGAGCGCCACGGCGAACTGCTCGTCGGGCTCCAGCGAACCCAGTTCGCCGATGTCCGAAGCGACGTCGATGTCGGCGGCCTCGGCGACGCTGCGCACGAAACCGTCGATCGCGACCGGCAGCGGCACCTCGACGGCCGGTACCGCGGGTGCGGCGGTGTCGAGCAGTGCGAGCAGGCCGACCTGGCCTCCGGCTTCGCGCAACTCGGCCGCCACGGCCACGGCCAGGCTGCCGCCGAGCGACCAGCCGACGAGATGGTGCGGCCCGTCCGGCCATCGCGCGCGGATGGCGTCGGCATAGAGGCCCGCGAGCCGCGCCACGCTCAGTTCTCCGGGCAGCTCTTTGGGCAGTTCGACGGCGTAACAGGGCCGGTCCGAGCCTAGCTCCTGGCTCAGCGCGACGTAAGGCAGTGACGAGCCGGTGCTCGCGTGCAGGCAGAGCAGCGGCGGCGCCGAGCCCGACGGCTGGAGCGCGACGATCGGGTCGGCCGGGTCGTCGGTTTCGGCGACCCCGGCGAGTTCCCTGATCGTCTGGTGCGCGAACAGCTGCCGCGCGGTGATCGGCACCCCACGGCGATTCGCCTTGTCCACCACCAAAACCACGGAGATCGAGTTGCCGCCAAGGTCGAAGAACCCGGACCGGACCCCGATCCGCCCGATCCCGAGCACGTCCTGCCAGACCTCGGCCAGGACACGCTCGGCGTGGGTGGCAGGAGGTTCGTACTGCGCCGCCGTCGTGGTGCCGCCCGGATCCGGCAGGTTCTTGCGATCGACTTTCCCGTTGGGGGTCAACGGGAAACTCTCGAGCCGGCTGAACCTCGCCGGCACCATGTGCTCCGGCAGCGCGTCACGCAGATGGAGGCGGAGCGCGGCGTCGTCGGGCTGCTCGATGCCGTCTTCGGGCACGACGTAGCCCACCAGGAATCCCGTGCCGGGCTCCCCCCGCATGGCGACGGCGGCCGAGCGCACGCCGGGATGGCTCAGCAGCACGGCTTCGATCTCGCCCAGCTCCACTCGGTGCCCGCGGATCTTGACCTGGTCGTCCCGGCGGCCGAGGAACTCCAGCCTGCCGTCGGCGAGCCTGCGCGCGAGATCGCCGGTGCGGTAGAGCTGTTTTCCCTGCCCGCCGAAGGGATCGGGGACGAACTGCCGCGCGGTCAGCGCCGGATGCCGGTGGTACCCGGCCGCGACGCCATCACCGCCGAGGTAGAGCTCGCCCACGACACCGACGGGTTGCGGATGCATCCCGTTGTCGAGCACGTAGGCCGTCTCGTTCGCCAGCGGCAGCCCGATCGGCACGGACCCCGCCTCGGCGTCGAGCCCGTCGACGAGTTCCGCGGTGGACCACACGGTGGTCTCGGTGGGGCCGTACATGTTGTGCAGCGCCGCGGGGGTGAGCTCGGCGAGCCGCCGGGCCAGGTCGGCCGGCATCGCCTCACCGCCGACGAACAGCACACGCAACGCGGCCAGTGCGTCGGCGGAGCCGGGATCGGCGGCGAGGAACCCGGCCAGCGTCGGGGTGCACTGCAGGTGCGTCACGCCGTGCTCGCGGATCAACGCGGCCAAGCTGGTGTCCTCGGTGTCTTCGCGTTTCTGTTCGCGGCGCGTCTGGAACGCGCGCCGCACGATGTCGAGCTGCGGCAGGCTCGCGAGCACCTGCTCGGGGTCGATGCCGAAGTCGATCAGGCAGGCGATCTCGTCCACGCCGACCTGGGAGAGCCGCCACGCGAACTCCGCGCAGTCGGCCGGGGTGCCGAACAGGCCACCGGTGCTGAGATAGCGGTCCGCGGCGTGGTCGAGCAGCGCGGCGCGGTCGTCCTCGCCGAGTGAGTCGAACTCCATGCCGAGCCCCTTGGCCAGGCCACGCAACAGATCCAGCGAGGTGCCCAGATAACGGGTGAACGGACCGCGCGCGGTCGCCAGCGCGTGATCACGATCCGGGTCGACGAAGGTGTGCACCATGAGCGCCACGTGACCGCCGTCGGTGCCGTGGTGTTCGCGCCAGGTCTCGCGGTAGGCGGCGATCTTCTCGGCGAGCGAGTCGAGATCCTGGCCGAGCAGATGGGTCAGCACTCCCAGTCCGGCCCGTGCGGCGGCGCGGAAGGTGTCCGGGCTGCCCGCGGAGCTGAGCCACATCGGCAGCTCGGCCTGTACCGGCGCGGGCCGGATGCGGACGTCGACCCCGGCCCCGGTGCCACCGGTCATCGGGACGCTTTCGCCACGCCACAGCGATCGCACGGTCTCGATGCCTTCGAGCATGACTTTCTTGCGCTCGGCGTAGTTTTCCGGCGCGAAGACGAAATCGTCGTGGTGCCAGCCCGACGCCAGCGCCATACCGACCCGGCCGTTGGACAGGTTGTCGACCACCGACCATTCCTCGGCCACGCGCACGGGATGGTGCAGCGGCAGCACGACGCTGCCGGCGCGGATCGAGATCCGGTCGGTGACCATGGCCAGCGCCGCCGCGGTGACCGAGGGTGCGGGGTACTGGCCGCCGAAGGCGTGGAAGTGCCGTTCGGGGGTCCAGACCGCGGAGAACCCGTTGCGGTCGGCGAATTTCGCGCCTTCCAGCAGCAGCCGGTAGCGGTCGCTGCCCGACTCGGCGGCGTCGTCGTCGCTGGCGAAGTAGAACAGGCCGAAGTCCAGCGTCGCGGCCGCGCGGCGGTTACGGCGGGACGTGGCGAGCAACGTCGCCGGGTCGGCTTCGGCCAGCACGACGGTGAACCCCCGGGACAACGTCCACAGCAGTTCGAGCACGGAGATGTCGAACGAAATACTGCTGACCGCGAGCCAGGTCCCCGGCGGCTCCGAGCCGAGGCGCCGGTCGAGTTCGGTGTAGAGGTTGAGCACGTTGCGATGGGCGACGATGACGCCCTTGGGCTTACCGGTCGACCCGGAGGTGTAGCTGACGTAGGCAGGCATGCCCGCGGTCACCCGGACCGGCGGCGCCGAGACGGACTCGTCGCCAAGGGTTTCGTCCGAGAGGTCGATCAGGGTCGTCGCGTTGCCCGGCTCCGTGACCACGGTTTCGATCACGGCACGGCTGACCGCGTCACAGAGGACCGCGACGGGCTCGGCGTCGGCGAGGATCGACCCGAGCCTGCCTGCCGGGTACTTCGGGTCCAGCGGCACGTACGCGGCGCCCACCTTGAGCACCCCGAGCAACGCCGGGACGACGTCGACCGTGCGGCTGACGCTCACTCCGACGAGGCTTCCCGGCCCGGCGCCCGCCCGCAGCAGCCGGTGGGCGATCTGGTGGGCGCGACGCTGTACGGCGCTGTAATCGAGCACGGCGCCACCCTGTTTGACCGCGGCAGTGCCGGGCGTCCTCAGCACCTGCGCGTCGAACGCCGCGCCGATCGAGGGTTCGGCGGTGGTAGCCGGGGTCGCGGTGTCGTTCCATCCCGTCGTGAGCTGGATACGCTCGGGCTCGGTGAGCAGGTCGAGCTCGTGCAGGGGCGCGTCGGGACGCGAGACCCCGGACTCCAGCAGCCGCTCCAGGTGGGCCAGCAGCCGGTCCATCCGGGCCCGGTCGAACAGGTCGGTGGCGAACTCGATGCCCATCTCGATACCGCCAGCCGACCGCTCGGCGACGCTGAGGGTGAAGTCGAACCGCGCGGTCCCGCTGTGCAAGGGGACCGTCACGACGTCGACGTCGGCCATCCGTACCGGCTTGAGCAGCTCGTTGGTCTGCAGCAGCGCCACCTGGAACAGCGGGTTCGTGTTGAGGTCGCGGGCCGGATGCAGCTCGCTGACGAGCTGGTCGAACGGGACGTTCTGGTGTGTGTGCGCCGAGTAGACCGTGTCGCCGGCCCTGGCCAGCAGTTCCCGGAAGCCGGGCGCGCCCGCGGTGGAGACCCGCAGCACCACGGTGTTGGCGAAGTAGCCGATCAGGGGTTCGAGCTCAGGCCGGGTGCGCCCGGCGAAGGTGGTGCCGGCGACGATGTCGTTCTGGCCGGTGTAGCGGCTGATCACCGCGGCGAGACCGGCGAGGGCCATCGGCATCACCCGGGTCGAGGGGCCGCCGAGGCTGAGCAGCTCACGGTGCAGCTTCGCGGGCAGCAGCCGCTGAACCTGCTCCCCCGCCCAGCTCGGTTCGACCGGCCGCGGCCGGTCGGTCGGGAAGCGCACGGTGTCCAGGCCGGCGAGGGTGCCGCGCCAGTAGTCGAGAGACGCGGCGCGCTCCGCCTGTGCGACCGGGCCGCGTTCCCAGCTCGCGAAGTCGGCGTACTGGATGGGCAGCACGGGCAGCACCGGGGGCCGCCCGGCCCGGCCCGCGGTGTAGAACTCGATGAGTTCCTTGGTCAGGACCTCGGTGGACCAGGCGTCGGTGGCGATGTGATGCGCGGCCAGCACGAGCAGATGGTCGTCGGCGGCCATGCGGACCAAAGTGGCTCGAAGCGACGGATCGCGGGCGAGATCGAACCCACGCCGTCCGGCCTTGGTGACGACGTCCGCGGCCCAGCTTTCCCGCTGGGCGGGGTCGATCTCGCTCAGATCGACCATCGTGAACAGGTCGTCGTCGGCCACCGTGCCCGGCCGCTGCCGCGGACCGTCGGGCGTGTTGAAGTAGTGCGTGCGCAGTGCTTCGTGCCTGCCGACCAGCCCGATCACCGCGCGTCGCAGCAGCTCCGGGTCGAGCGGTCCGTGCAGGCGCAGGCCGAGCGAGGTGTTGTAGAGCGGCTTTCCTTCGGCCCACTGGTGCAGCAGCCACAGCCGCTGCTGGGCGAAGGACAACGGGAGTGGTTCGTCACGGCCCACCGACGGCACCCGGTCGACCGGCCGCTGAGCGGCCCGGCGCGCCCGCAGCTCGGACACCAGCGCCGCGCGTTGGGCCGGGCTCAGCCGCCCCAATCGCTCCTCAGTGCTCTCCTGCATCGCGCTCCTCGCCCGCCCAGCGGAAATGGTCGTCACGCATCCCCTGGCAGCCTGTCCCCCGCGGGGTTCCCCGAACCAGTCGGGGAATTCCCCTACCCACGGGCACAGGGCTCCGGCAAGGTGGCCGTGTCGCGAAAGCCACTTTCGGGACGTCTGATGTCCCGAAAGTGGCTTTCGCGACACCCGCGATGGCCCTACCCACGGGCAGGAAGCCGCCACCAGGCAAGGAACTCCGGATCACCCAGGCGGGGCTGGGCGTAGGCGGGGATCAGCCCGGCCCGTCCCGGCAAGCGGTCCACCGTGTCCGGGCCGGGCGCGGCGCGCGGTGCCCAGTCGACTCCGCGCAGCACGGCCGCACCGGCGAGGGCGCGATGCCGGTCCAGTCCGGCGGAGACGCCGTCGGGAGCCGGGCCGGTCACGCATACGACGCCGGTCGGCCGGTCTTCCCACCACGACCGGACGAGCCCCGGTGGCGAGGCGGCGAGGTCTGCGGGGTCGGGATAGGTCAGCGACGGCACCGGCTCGGTGAGCACGCGTTCCATGTGCACCTCGGACAGCGGCTTGTCCGAGGCCGCGAAGTGCCGGACGCTGCGATAGCCGGCGCTGGTGTAGAAAACCGGGTTTCCCCGCTCCACGACCGCGTCGAGCACCACGTGTGACGCGCCTGCCGCCAGAGCGTCGGCCTCGACGGCCCGCAGCAGCCGACGGCCGACGCCGAGACGGCGGGCCCGCGGGGACACCGCCAGCCTGCGCACCGACCACGCCCGCCCGTCCGGCAGGGCGCGGACCGTGCCCAGCAGGACCGGCCCCGCGGTCGCGGTCCACAACCGGTGCCCGCCGTCGAGGTCGGCCAGCACCCCGGCCGCGTCCTCCCCCGCGCCGTCGGCGACCGGAAGCCCGGGGACGAGGTCGCCCGCCCGATAGGCGGCGCTGGTGAGCGCGGCCACCCGCCGGGCGAGCCCGGCGCTCACCGGCGTCGCGACGGCGATCGTCAAACTGTCCACTGTGGACATTAACTCTCCGCCTCACACTTGGTGGTTGAGGACCGAATGTCGCAAAACTCGCCCTCGCGGACCTGTAGGGGTAATGCCGGACTCGTGTCCGCACACCCGAAAAGGACATGGTGAAAGTCGCCTCGTGGGCGAGGAACCCTCCGGCACCGAGGAGCCCCATCACCATGTCCATGCCGAATCCGCCAGCACGACCCGACGCCAGTCCGCACGCAGGCCTCGCCGAAGCGCGCAAAGCGGTACTGGCGCTGCGGGAGCGACAGCAGGCCCTCGGCCAGTCCGGGACCGGTCGCATCATGCCCGCCGCGCGGGACCGAAGGCTGCCGTTGTCGTTCGCCCAGCAGCGGCTGTGGTTTCTCGACCGATGGGCGCAAGGCCGCCCGGTCTACAACTCCCCGCTGGTCCTGCGCCTGCGCGCGGACCTAGATGTCGACGCGCTGCGGCGCGCCCTGACCGACGTCGTCCACCGGCACGAGGTGCTGCGCACTCGTTACCCCAGTGAGAACGGGGTGGCGTATCAGGAAGTCGACCCAGCGCCGGATCTACTGGCGTTGCCGGTGCACGACTTCTCCGGCGAACCGGACCCGGAAGCCGCGGCCGCCGTCACCGTCGAACGACTGGTTCGCGAACCGTTCGACCTCGGTGCCGGACCGGTCTTCCGGCCCGCGCTGGCCAAGCTCGGACCGGCCGAGTACGTACTGGTGCTCGCCATGCACCACATCGCCACGGACGGCTGGTCGACCGCCATCGTCCTGCGCGAGCTGGTCACCAGCTATCAGCGAGCCACCACCGGCGCCGCAGCCCCGGCACCGCTCCCGGTCCAGTTCGCCGACTACGCGGTGTGGCAACGCGGCTGGCTGGCGAGCGAGGCGCCGAAGGCTCAACTCGAGTATTGGCGTGAGCAGCTCCGTGACCTGCCCACGCTCGACCTGCCCACCGACCGGCCCCGGCCGGTCGAGCGTTCCCAGGCAGGCGCGACCGAAGAGGTGCTGCTGCCGGAGTCGCTGGCCGAACGCCTCACCGAGGTGGCCAGAACCGAACGGGTCACCGAGCTGACCGTCGCGCTGGCCACGTTCACCGCGATCATGTCGCGCTACAGCGGTCAGTCCGACGTGGTCGTCGGCTCGATCTTCTCCGGCCGTACCCGGCCCGAGATCGACCCGCTGATCGGCTTCTTCGCGAACACCGTCGTGCTGAGGGTCTCGACCGCGGGCAACCCCACGTTCCGTGAGCTGCTGGCCCGCACCAGCGACACCGTCATCAAGGCGCACCTCAACCAGGAACTGCCCTTCGGCAAGCTGGTCGACGAACTCGGCCCCGACCGCGATCCCGGGCGCAACCCGCTGTTCCAGGTTTCGTTCACCCTTCAGCACGCGGGTGTGGAGTCGGCGACCGTCGGCGGGCTCGATGCCGAGGTCTACCCCTTCCAGGTCGGCACCGCGCGGTTCGACCTCGCCGTCCAGCTCACCCAGGTCCCTGGGCGGGGCCTGCGGCTGTGGGCGGAGTACTCCACGGAACTGTTCGACGTCGCGCGCATCCGGGGGTTGTTCGACCACTACCGGCGGGCGCTGGAGCTGTTCCTCGACGATCCGAGCCTGCGACTGGGCGGGCTTCCGCTGCTCAGCGAAGCGGAGTACCAAACCATCGTCGTCGACGACAACAGGACCGAACGTGACTACGGCACTTCGGAGCTCTGCCTGCACCAGCTCTTCGAGTCCACAGTGGACCGGGTGCCGGACGCGGTGGCCAGCCGGTTCGAGGGCGCCTCGCTGAGCTATCGCGAGCTCGACGAAGCGGCCAACAGGCTCGCCGCGCGGCTGATCGAGACCGGAGTCGGGCCGGAGACGGTCGTCGGGGTGCTGCTCGAACGCGGACCCGGCCTGCCCATCGCGTTCGCCGGCATCCACAAGGCGGGCGGGGCCTATCTGCCGCTCGACCCCGACCATCCGCCCGCGCGCCGGGAACTGCTGCTCACCGAAGCGCACGCCGGGATCGTCGTGACGACCGAGGCGCTGGCGGGAACCGTTCCTCCCGGCGTCCGCGCGGTCTGCGTCGACGACCCGTCGCTCGCCGACCTGCCCGCCACCCGGCCGGCTGTCCAAGTCTCACCGGACAATCTGGCCTACGTGATCTTCACGTCCGGCTCGACCGGGCGGCCCAAGGGCGTGCAGGTCTCGCACCGGTCCATCGCGAACTTCACGCCCGCGGTGATCGAACTGTTCGGGCTCCGGGAAGGCGACCGCGTCCTGCAGTTCGCCAACCCGGCGTTCGACGTCAGCCTGTTCGACTTCTTCGGCGCGCTGTGCAGCGGTGCCACGCTCGTCCAGGCCCCGCGGTCGGATCTGCTGGATCCCGGGCGGCTGACCGAACTGATGCGGTCGGAACGGGTCACCGTCACCGACCTGCCACCCGCCGTGCTGCGCCTGCTCTCCCCCGGCGACCTGCCGGACCTGCGCGCGTTGTTCGTCGGCTTGGAAGCCTTCCCCGGCGAGCTGGTCAACGCGTGGAACACCGAGGGCAGGCAGTTCCACAACGGCTACGGGCCCACCGAGGCGACGGTCGCCTGCGTGGACTTCCGGTGCCCGCACGAGCATCACGACGCGATGCCGCCGATCGGCGTGCCGATGGCGAACTACCAGGCCTACGTCGTCGACCGGTTCGGCCAGCCGGTCCCGTCCGGGGTGCCCGGCGAGCTGCTCATCGGCGGCGTCGGGGTGGCCAGGGGCTACGCGAACGCGCCGGGACCCACCGCGGAGAAGTTCGTGCCGGACCCGTTCGGCGGCACCGGTGCGCGGCTGTACCGGACCGGGGACCTGGTCCGCCGCCGCGCGGACGGGAACCTGGAGTTCATCGGGCGCATCGACAAGCAGGTCAAGATCCGCGGCCTGCGGATCGAGCCGACGGAGATCGAGCACGCCCTGCTGGCGCTCGACGGGGTCGACGACGCGGCCGTCGTGGTCTCCGGGTCGGGCGGCTCGGCCCAGCTGGTGGCCTATGTCGCGGGTGACGACGTGGATTCCGCGCGGCTGGGTACCGAACTGCGCGGCACCCTGCCCGTCTACCTCGTGCCCACTCAGTTCACGACGCTGGCGGAACTGCCTCGCGCCGCCAGCGGCAAGCTCGACCGCTCGCGGCTGCCCGGTCTCACACCCGGCGCCGAGGTCGTGGCCGCCGAGCCGCCGAGCACGGCCACACAACTCGCGGTGGCCGCGATCTGGCAGGAGATCCTCGGCGTCGAGAAAATCTCCCTCGGCGACGGGTTCTTCGCCATCGGCGGCAGTTCCCTCAAGATCACCCAGGTCGCCACCCGCGTTCACGAGACCTTCGGCGTCCGGCTGGAGCTGCGGGAGTTGTTCCAGTACGCCACCCTCGGCGAACTGGCCGAGCTCGTCGAGAAACGGGAGTTGGAAGACGTGTCGGCGGACGAACTGGCCGCGCTGCTCGACGAGGTCGATCCGGACGGCGGGCCGACACGGTGAACGGCGGCGTCATGACCGACACGGAGTTCCGCGGACGGCTCCGGGAGTTCTTCGCCGAAAAGCGGGTGCGGCGGGAGGTCGAGCGGATACGCCGGCTGCCGCCGGAGGCGGAGACCGGGCGGATGGAGGTCTACCGCTGGCTCGGCGAAAGAGGCTGGCTCGCGCCACACTGGCCGGTGGAGTTCGGCGGCCTCGGCCTCGGACCCGCCGAGGCGGCCGCGCTGACCGAGGAGATGCTGCTGGCCGGCGTGCCCGACGACCTGCACACCCTCAGCATCGGCATCGTCGGCACGTTCCTGCTGCACAGCGGGTCGGCGGCGCAGAAGCAGGCGCATCTGCCGTCGCTGGCCAGTGGCGAGCGGGCGGCCACGGTGCTGTTCACCGAGGCCGAGTGCGGGTCCGACCTCAGTGCACTGCGGACCTCCGCGAGTCCGGACGGCGGCGGCTGGCGGCTGCGCGGTTCGAAGATCTACAACCAGAAGTCGCAGTTCGCCGACATGGCGCTGTGTGCCGCGCGCACCCGGGACAGCGGTGTCGGCATGGACGGCATCACCCTGTTCCTCGTGCCGCTGACCTCCGCGGGCGTGCATATCGAGACCGTGCCGTCGCTGGGCAACGACCGGTTCACCCAGGTGGTGATCGACGGCCTGCTGCTGACCGAGGACGCCGTCGTCGGCGCGCCACACGACGGCTGGACCCTGATGAACGACCTGCTGCTGCTCGAACGCACCGGCATCGACTTCCACGCCAAGGCCCGCAGCCTGTTCGACACGGTCGTCCGGCGTGCCGCGCAGAGCGGGAAGCTCGACGATCCGGCCTACTCCCACTCCCTTGCCGAGCTCGACGCCCGGTTGTCGGCGGCGGAAGCACTGGCCTGGCGGCAGGTCCGCAACCTCACGAGGGGTGAGCCGGACCCGGTCGGTTCCGCGATGGCCAAGTGGTACGCCTCGGAGCAGGTCCGGCCGATCCTGCGTGCCGCCGCCGAAGTCGACGGGCTCGACGCGGCCCTGTCGGGATGGGACGAGGACGCCCCCGAAGACGGGGTGTTGGAGGCCGCTTACCGCACCGGCCCCAGCCACCGGCTCGCCTCCGGCACCTCCGAGGTGATGCTCTACCTGATCGCGGCGAGTGGACTGGGACTTCTCTGATGACCATGACGGCTGATCTCACGGCCCTGTTCGACGACGAGACCACGCCGTTGCTGCGGCGGCTCGGGCAACGCGCACGAGGCGCGGGTGCCGACGCCGCTCCCGACCCGGTCGACACCGAAATCCGGCAGCAGGTGTGGTCGGCTCTGACCGGGCTCGGCGCCCTGTCCGGGTTGCGAGCCCCGGCCGAGCCCGAGACCTTCGCCCGGCTGCTGGACGTGGCCGACCTGATGGGCGCGGCGCTGTACCAGAGCCCGTTTCCCGACACGGTCGCCGCCGCCGATCTGCTCGGCGTCAGCGGGAAGACCGCGCTGCTGGACGGGATCACCGAAAACGGCCGGACCGTCGCACTCGCGCTGCGGACCAACGGCACTGATCAGCCGGCGAGCCCGGCGCCGTGGCAGGTCTCCCCCGACGGCACGACCGTCACCGCGGTCCGGAAGTTCGTCGGGTTCGCCGCCGATGTCGACGATCTGCTGGTACTCGGTACGGCGAACGGCCGGGTGCGCGCCGGGCTGGTCGCGGTCGACCAGCCCGGAGTCCGGGTGCGACGGCAGGACGACGTGGCGGCAGGCGATCTGTACGCGGTGACGCTGGAGTCGGCCGTGGTCACCGGCGGCGTCTTCGACGTCGACGACGACTACCCGGATGTGCTCGCCAGAGCCAGGGTCAGGCACGGGGCCTACCTGATCGGCGCGGCCAAGGCGGCGGTCCGGCTCACCGGCGCGTACCTGCGGTCGCGGAACGCCTTCGGCGCGCCGCTGGCCAAGTCGACGGTGCTCGCGCACCGGCTCGCCGGGCTGGCCGCCGAAGCCGAAGCGGTACGGGCCTTGGCCGACGCGGCCGCCGAACGAGGCCCGGACGCCCGGACCGGCGCGCGGATCGCGTTGCTGGCGGGCGAAGTCGTCCGGCGCAGCGCGGAGGAGTCGGTCCACCTGCACGGCGCGTTCGGCATGACCGACCGCTGCGACGCGCAGCTGTTCTACCGGCGAGCGCTCATCGACGGCCAGTGGTACGGCACCGCCACCGCCCTCCGCGCCGAACTCGCGGCCGCGCTGGCTCTGTCGTGAGATCTTGTCGTTGTGGCAGCCCGGATCACTCATGATCACCCGCCCGCACGGCCGCCGCCGCTCGCAGTCCCGTCAGGACCCGAACTCGCCAACAGCGCCGGACCTGACGTGTCGCGAAAGCCACTTTCGGGACATCAGATGTCGCGAAAGTGGCTTTCGCGACACGTGTTGGGCGGCTGGGCATCCAGTACACCGGACAGCGTGACACGACACCGGAATCTGAGCGCGGCTCAAGTCGCGAACTAACGAATCGCCGCACTAGACGGTTGATTCCGTGAAAAATCACGTGAGGCGCTGCGACTGTCCATAGAGGACGCTTTTTGGGTCGAATCGTCCGATTAGATGCCGTATGTCCGCATCGTCAAGGTCGTGAAGGCCTCCTTGCTTACCCTCAAGGCAGGGGCCCGGCAAAGTCGAGATCTTGCAGGTCAGGCGGCTATTCGTCGCTGTCTGAGGCTGACGATGAAGGAATGGGGACATTGAGTGTCCCCATTCCTTCACCGTCAGCGGGCACACCGGTTGCGGAGCCCCTGAGCGGGGAAGAATCCGGACGTTCAACGTCCGGAATCCTCCCCACTCGACCCTTGCGGGCACCAGCGATGCCAAGTCCGCATCGTCAAGGTCGTGAAGGCCTCCTTGCTTACCCTCAAGGTAGGCAAGGAGGCCTTCACGACCTTGGTCCGCGCCGAAGGGGCGTCCGCGACCGAGGCGGCCACGGGCACTTCACGGAATCACTCATCTAGTCCGCCCGCACACGCGTGTTCACGTCCGGCAGCGCGCTAAGCGGCAGGGACGAAGCGGGTGTCTCGCAGCAGGTGATAGAACGGCTCGTGGTGGTCGCTGAACGCCTTGAGTTCGGCGTTGTTCTCCACGGTGTCGGCGTACACAGTGGTCTTGTCGACGAAGCCGGAACTCTCGCTCACCGCGGTGTGCCAGCGGCCCGACAGTTCCCACTCCGGCCGCGATCCCGGCGCCCAGTTCGTGGCTTCGGCACGGAACGGGAGACCGGCCTGCTCGCAGTAGCCACGCAGCATCGCCTCGGGCGCGCTCACCAGGTCGGCGGAATCGAGCACGACCGGCGCGCGGCCACCGGCGGCCAGCACCGCCTGGTGGAGTTCGTAAAGCCGCTCCAAACCGAGATCGGAGCACACCATGTCCGGCTTGACGGCGTAGAAGGAGGCCGCGACCTCCGCCGGGGCGCGGATCAGGAAGGTGTGCTGGACGCCGGCCAGGAACTCCTCGTCCGCGAGGACCTCGTCGTACCGGATATCGGTGGTGTCCTTGAAGAACACCGTCCGGGTGGCCGAGATGTCCCGGATCCGGGCGATCAGATCACGGTGCGAGGTGACCTCGTCGCCGAGCACCTCGGTCCGGCCGTAGTCGACGATATTGCAGAACGGCTCGTGCAGCGTGACGAGCCCGCCCAATTGGATCATCGAACGGAAGAAGGCCGTGGACCGGGACCGCGGCGCGGCCCACAGCGCGATCACCCGAGGTCGCTCGTTCATACGCCCATCCAAGCCTCCATCGGCGGAGCCGCTAAGTCAGGACAGTGCCCGACTTGTCTCCGCTTCCCGGCGCCGTGACGCTCACAGCGGGCCTGCACGTCCACGGGGAGGAGTGACCAGCATGCCGGGAAACGGGGTGATCGCCCGAGCCGACCGCAGCGAAGGCAGACTGGCCTGTTCACTGCCCCAGGAACGGCTGTGGTTCCTCGACCGGGCCGATCCCGCGACGACGCCGCCGGGCATCCTCGCCGCGGTCCGGTTCACCGGCAAGCTCGACATCCCCACACTGGGCCGCTGCCTCGACGAGATCGTGCGCAGGCACGAGGTGCTCCGGACGAACCTGGTCGAGTCCGGTGGCACGCCATGGCAGGTGGTGCGCCCGCCGGCGCCGGTGCCGCTGCCGGTGCGCGACATCACCCGCGCGCCCGATCCCGAGCGCGCGATCGACGAGTCGTGGGCGCGCGAGGCGGGCACCCCCTTCGACCTCGCCACGGATCCGTTGCTGCGCGCCGGTTTGCTGCGCGCCGGCGACCGCGAACACGTGCTGCTGCTCAACATCCACCACGTCGCCTGCGACAGCCGGTCGATCGGCGTGCTGCTGGCCGAACTGGCCGCCCTGTACGAGTCCGGCCGCCACGGCACGACCTCCCGGCTCCCGCAGCCGTCGGTCCAGTACGGCGATGTCGCGGTGTGGCAACGGGAACGGCTCGGCCATGGCGAACTCGACCACCACCGGCGGTACTGGCGGACCCACCTGGCCGGCGTGACCGCGCTGGTGCTGCCCGCCGACCGGTCCCGGTCCGCGGTGCGGACCGCGCGCGCCGACGCGGTCGGCTTCCGGCTGAGCCCCGAGGTCACCGCGGCCGTCGAACAGCGGGCCGCCGACGCGGGTACCACCCCGTTCGCCGTCCTGCTCGCCGCGTTCAGCGTGGTGCTGTGGCGGTGGAGCGGGCAGCCCGAGGTACTCGTCGGCTCGACCGCGACCGGCCGCTCCGCACCGCAGACCACGTCCTTGGTCGGCTTGTTCGCCACCACCGTGGCACTGCGCCTGGACCTGCGCGCCGACCCCACGTTCGGTTCGCTGATCGACGCCGCAGGCAACGAGTGCGAGGCGGCGGCGGCACATCAGGCGGTGCCGTTCGACCCGATGCCGTCCGAACCGATGGCGGGCGATACCGGAGCGGTCCCGCCGGTGTCGGTGACGCTGACGCTGCGCGACACCCCGCCCACGCGGCTGCGGCTCGACGACCTGGTGATCGAGGAGCTGCCCGCGCGCACCGTGACGACGAACTTCGAAGTCGCCCTCGAGCTGGCCCCCGCCGACGGCGGCCTCGAAGGCCATTGGAAGTTCAGCACCGATCTGTTCGACCGGGACACCGCGAGCCGGATGGCCGGCGCGTTCGCCTTGGTCCTCGAACGCGGCACGGCACATCCCGACGAGGCGGTATCGCTGCTGCCGCTGATCACCGAAGCCGAGAGCACCCGCCTGATCGACGAGCTGAGCGGGCACAGCACCCCGGTCACCGCGCTGGGCCCGCAAACCCTGCACGGCCTGTTCGAACGGTCCGTCGACCAGGCCCCCGACGCCGTCGCCGTCGTCTTCGGGGAACGCACCCTCACCTACGGGGAGCTCGACGAGCGCGCCAACCGGCTCGCGCATTTCCTGCGCGCCCGCGGCGTCGGCGCCGAACAGCTCGTCGGGATCTGCCTGCCGCGCTCCGAGCTGATGATCATCGCGACCCTCGGTGTGCTCAAGGCAGGCGCGGCCTACGTGCCGCTCGATCCCGGCTATCCGCCCGCCAGGCTGAACTACATGGCGCGAGACGCCGAAGCCACCGTGGTGCTGACCCATTCCTCGGTCACCGCGGCCGAACAGCTCGACGCGGGTGTCCGGTTCATCCGGCTGGACACCGAGTGGGCGACCGTCGCGGCATCGCCAGCCGAGCGGCCCACGGCCGGCGCCGAAGGTGCCGGGCTGGCGTACGTGATCTACACCTCCGGCACCAGCGGGCCGCCCAAGGGCTCGGCCAACGAGCACGCCAAAGTGGTCAACACCCTGCACGGCGTGAACGAGGTCTACGAGCTCACGCCCGCCGACCGGATGCTGGCGATCTCCTCGCTGAGTTACGACATGTCGGTCTACGAGGTGTTCGGCACGCTCGCGGCGGGCGCGGCGGTGATCGTGCCCAGCGACGCCGAGACGATCGATCCGGGGCGACTGCTGGATCTGCTGGTCGGTCAGCAGGTCACCGCGTGGAGCTCCGCGCCCGCCCTGCTCGACGCGCTCGTCACCCATACACGCGGCGGTATGCCCGGCGTCCGGCTCCGGGTGGTCGGTCTCGGCGGTGACCGGATGCCACCGGCGCTGCCCGGCAGGTTGTTCGAGCTGATCCCCGGTGTGCGCCTGCTGAACCTGGCAGGCCTGACCGAGTCGTCCTACTGCAGCCTTGCCTACCGCGTCACCCACCGCTCGTATCCCGGCGGTGTCCCGTGGGGCAGGCCGTATCCCAACCAGCGTGTGTACATCCTCGACCGGCACGGCAGGCCGACACCGGTCGGCGTGCCCGGCGAGTTGTTCATCGGGGGCGCGGGACCGGGTCGCGGCTACTGGCGGCAGCCGCGGCTGACCGCGCAACGGTTCCTGCCCGACCCGTTCAGCACCGAGCCCGGCAGCCGGGTCTACGCGACCGGGGACCACGCGCGGTTCCGCTCCAACGGTGACGTCGAATTCCTCGGCAGGCTCGACAAGCAGATCAAGATCCGCGGTTTCCGGATCGAACCCGGTGAGATCGAGGCGGAGCTGTCGACGCACGCTTCGGTCAACGAGCCGGTGGTCATCGCCTTCGACGACGGTCCCGGCGAGCCCAAGCTGGCCGCGTATGTGACCCCTCGCGGGGAGAAGCGCCCCACCGCCGCCGAGCTCCGCGCCTATCTCACCGCGCTGCTGCCCGCGCACATGGTGCCGTCGGTGTACCTCGTCCTCGACCGGCTTCCGTTGCTGCCCAGTGGAAAGCTCGATCGGGCGGCACTTCCACCGCCCACCACCGGCCGGACCGCCCTGTCGGGAATGTCCCCGACTGTCCTTCGGGCCGCTGAGCCACAAACTGGGAATGGATTCGCCCCAAGGGAACCAGCCCGGCCGGGGTGGCACCAGGGCGCCGGGACGACAGCCGGAGCATGACCGCCGAAGGGCAGAGCTGATGCGAGAAAGGGCCCTTGCCGCGGCCGTCACCGACGCCGAGGCCGTCGAGCTGCTGCACCGGATGGTGGGCATCGCGTCGGTCTCCGGGAGCGAGGACGACCTTGGCCTGTTCCTCGCCGCACAGCTGGCCGGTCTGGGCTTCGACACCCACCGTGACGAGGTCGGCAACGTGATCGGCGCCCTTGGCGACGCCGACGCCCCGACGATCATGCTGCTCGGGCATATGGACACCGTGCCCGGCGGGCCGCCGCTCCGGATCGACGGCGACCGGCTCTACGGCAGAGGCGCTGTCGACGCGAAAGGCCCGCTGGCCGCGATGATCGTCGCCGCGTCGCGCGCCAACCGGCCCGATGGCGTGCGGATCATGGTCGTCGGCGTTGTCGACGAGGAACGCGACTCCGTCGGCGCGCACAAGATCGTCGCGACACAACGCGCGGACGCCGTGGTGATCGGCGAGCCCAGCGGAGCCGGGACGGTCGTCGTCGGTTACAAGGGCGTGCTGCGTTTCGCCTGTTCGGTACGGCGGCCGCAGGCGCACACCAGCAGCCCGGAGCCCACCGCGTCCGAGGTGGCCGCGCGGTTCTGGCAGTCGCTGCTGGACTTCACCGGTACCGGCGCGCAGGACGGCCCGGTCTTCCAACAGCTCTCCCCCACGCTGGTGCGGATGTCCGGCACGCTGATCGACGCCGAGCTGGTCGTCTCCTGCCGGACGCCGATGGGCTTCGACGCCACCGCGTTCCTCGCCGACGTCGCCAAGCTCGCCCTGTCCATCGACGCGGGCACCGAGATCACCGTCCTGGAGGACACCCCGGCGGTACGGACCTCGCGCGCCGACCCCGTGGCCAGGGCGCTGGCCCGCTCCATCCGGGACCGCACCGGCGACGTCGAGTTCAAGGTCAAGCTCGGCACCTCCGACATGAACGTGCTCGGCCCCGCCTGGCAGGTGCCCATCGCCACCTACGGGCCGGGCGACCCGCACCAGGACCACACCCCCGACGAGCACATCGTCCTGTCCGAGTACCTGCTCGCCGCGCAGATCCTCACCGACGCGGTCGACCGGCTCGCCACCGGGCTCGCGGCGCTTTCGACCAGCCACCTCGGCCGCATCCCCAGCCAGACCTGACCGAAGGGACCACTGATGGCCAAGCTGGCCATGTTCGGCGGCAGCCGGACAATCGACCGGGGCAGTGTGCCCGCCGAGCAGATCCGGTGGCCGATCGTCACCGAAGCCGAGCACGAGTCCGCTCGGCGGGTCTTCGACAGCGGTTCTTTCACCTCCAACAGCACCGGCGGCGGTGAGGTCGCCGCGCTGGAGCGTGAGTGGGCCGAGTTCGTCGGCGCGCCGTACTGCGCCGCGGTGTCCAACGGCACCGCGGCGATCGAACTGGCACTGGCCGCGGCCGGGATCGAACCGGGGGCGGAGATCCTGGTGCCGGCGCTGAGTTTCGTGGCCAGCGCGGTCGGGGCCGTGCAGCGGATGCTGGTCCCGGTGTTCGTCGACATCGACCCGGTCACCTTCACCATGTCTCCCGCCGCGGCCAAGGAACTCATCACCCCGCGCACCCGCGCGATCCTGGTGGTGCACCTGCACGGCCTGCCCGCCGACATGACCGCGTTGCGGGCACTGGCCGATCAGCACGGCCTGCTGCTGATCGAGGACGCCGCCCAGTCGCACGGGGCGAGTTATCTCGGGCAGCGCACCGGGACACTCGGCGACATCGCCACGTTCAGTCTCAACGTGGTGAAGAACCTGCCGACCTGCGGCGAGGGCGGGCTGATCACCACCGCCGACCCGGAACTGCACCGCAAAGTCGTGCTGCACCGCCAGTTCGGCGAGGATCTGACCCGCCGTGAACGCGACTACGTCTCGCGGGTGCTGGCGGGCAACGCCAAACTCAGCGCCGTCCAGGCGGCCTTCGCCCGCTGCCAGCTCGACCGGCTCGCCGAATACGACGCGGCGCGCCAGGTCAACGTGCGGGCGATGTTCGACGGCCTGGCGGACCTGCCCGGTCTGCTGTTGCCCGTAGTGCCCGAGGACCGCACCCACGCCTGGCACATCCTGCGGATGCGGTTCGACCCGGTGGCGATGGGCTGCCCCGAGGTCGCGCCGGGGGCGCTGCGCACGATCCTGCATCGGGCACTGCGCGCGGAAGGCGTGCCCTTGCAGCAGTACCAGCTGGTGCCGCTGCCTTGGCAGGAGGCGTTCCGCGAGCGGGCCGGGTTCGGCGGTTACCCGTGGAAGTTGAACGACGTGGCACCGGAGACACACCGGGCCGAGGACTACCCCGTCACCACCGCGGTCATCGAGGATTCCCTGACACTGCAACGCTGGCACCTCAACCCGAACAGCGGCCCGGTGCTGCTGCGCTGCGCCGAGGCCATGCGCAAGGTGTGGGAGAACCTGGACACGCTGATCCCGATCGCGAGATCGGTCGAGCACCGCCCGCCGTGGTCGGAGTTCACCGAGGAGAGGGTCGAAGCATGAGTGTGCCCACCGAAACCACCGACGTACCGGCGGAGCTGGCGGCACGGGCACTGCGGATCCGGGAACGGATCCTGCACATGGGTTCCGGTGCGTCGGGCACCCATGTCGGCGGGAGCTTGTCGTGTGTCGAGATCCTCACCGTGCTGTACGGCGAGGTGCTCAATGTCCGGCCGGACGACCCGGACTTCGCCGCGCGCGACCGGTTCATCCTGAGCAAGGGCCACGCGAGCGCGGCGCTGTACGCGGTGCTGACCGAAGCCGGGTTCCTGCCGGAATCCGAATGCGACAGCTACGCGGTCACCGGCGGCAGGCTCGCCGGGCACCCGTTGCGCAGGCTGCCGGGCGTCGAGTTCCCGACCGGTTCCCTCGGTCACGGGCTTTCCCTCGGCGCGGGTGTCGCGCTGGCCGCCAAGCGGTCCGGGCTGCCGTCCCGCGCGTTCGTGCTGATGGGTGACGGGGAGTTGCAGGAGGGTTCGGTGTGGGAGGCGGCGCAGTTCGCGCCCACCGCCGGTCTCGGCAACCTCGTCGCGATCGTGGACCGCAACGGCTGGCAGATCACCGGCCGCACCGAGGATCTCGGGCTGGAGCCGCTGGCCGACCGGTGGCGCAGCTTCGGCTGGACGGTGCGGGAGGTCGACGGCCACGACGTCCAGGAACTGCGCCGGACCTTCGAGGAGGTGCCGTCGCAGCAGGACCGGCCGACGGTCGTGCTGGCCACCACGGTCAAGGGCAAGGGCGTTCCGCTGTTCGAGGACAAGAAGAAGAGCCACCACGTCACGCTGACCCCGGCGCTGCTCGCCCGCGCGCTGGGCGGGCTGCGGGCGCGGGCAAGGAGGCAGTCATGACCCTCGCGGCAGGCACCACGCAGACCGAAACCGGCATCGACTGGCAGGAGCGCTACCGGGTGAGCACCCGGGAGATCTACCGCAGCACGCTGGCCGAACTCGCCGAGAAGGATCCGCGCGTGTTCTGCGTCGACTCCGACATGGGCGGGCTGGAAACCGGCTTCGGCGCCCAGTTCCCCGAGCGGTACGTCAATGTCGGGATCGCCGAGGCGAATCTGATGGGCGTCAGCGCGGGCATGGCGTCGATGGGCCTGCGGCCCTACGCCAACACCATCAGCACGTTCGCCGCCTGCCGGGCCTGCGAGCAGCTCAAGGTCGACGTCGCGGGCAACAACCTGCCGGTGCGGGTGGTGGTGACCCACGCGGGGTTCTCGGCAGGCCACTACGGCCCCACCCACCACGCGCTGGAGGACATCGCGATCGCGCGGACCCTGCCGAACATGACGGTCGTGGTACCCGCCGACGCCGTCGAGACCGAAGCCGCGGTGTGGGCCACCTCCGAGCTACCCGGCCCGCTTTTCCTGCGCCTCGGCCGGGCCGCGACCCCGCTCGTGCACGACAAGCCAGCCGAGTTCGTCCTCGGCAAGGCCGCCCGGCTGCGCGACGGCGACGATCTCACCATCGTCGCCACCGGGCCGTTCCCGGTGGTGATGGCCTTGCGGGCACACGAGGTGCTGGCCGCCGAGGGCATCAACGCCAGGGTGCTGAACATGCACACCGTCAAGCCGATCGACCGCGAGGCGCTCATCGCCGCCGCCACCGAAACCGGTGCGGTCGTCACCGTCGAGGATCACGTGTCCTCTGGCGGGATGGGCGGCGCGGTCTGCGAGGTGCTCGCCGAGACCGTGCCGTGCCCGGTGCGCCGGATCGGTGTCCCGGACGGGTTCTTCGACATGGTCGGCGGCGAAGAGGAACTGCTGGTCGCGACCGGGGTCAGCACCGACTCCATCGTCGCGGCCGCGCGAGCGCTGCGGCACGGGTCCGGCGAACGGAAAGCGGTCCGATGATCAACGTCGGCATCATCGGAGCGGCAGGCTACATCGGCGGCGAACTGCTCCGGCTGCTCCTGCCCCACCCGCGGGCCGAGGTCACCAAGGTCTATTCGGCCAGCCAGCAGGGCAGGCGGGTGGACAGCGTGCACCCCAACCTGCGCGGGCACACTCCGCTCACCTTCACCAACCCGGCCGATCTCGACAGCCACGACGTCGTGTTCATCGCCGTGGCGCACGGCAAAGCGGCCGAGTACGTCACCTCGCTGGGACCGGACGCGCCCTGCGTGATCGATCTGACCGCCGACTTCCGGCTGCGGGATCCGGTGGCCTACCAGCGTTATTACGGTGACGCGCATCCCGCTGCGGACCTGACGGCGGACTTCACGCCGGGGCTGCCGGAGGAGTACCGGGAAAAGTTGCGCACCGCCGACCGGATCAGCGTGCCCGGCTGCATGGCCACCGCGGCCACCCTGGCGCTGCGGCCGCTCGCCGCCGCCGGCCTCATCCGGCCGGACGTGCTCATCGACGCGAAGATCGGGTCCAGCGGCTCGGGTTCCTCGGCGACGACGACGAATCTGCACGCCGAGCGCAGCGGGGCGATGCGGGTGTTCGCCCCGCACAGCCACCGGCACGAAGCCGAGGTCGCGCAGGAAACCGGGTTGCGGGTGCGGATGGCGGCCACCGGCGTCGAAGCGGTGCGCGGCGCGCAGGTGCTGTGCCACTGCACGACCGAGCCCGGGGTCGGTGAACAGGATCTGCGCCGCGCCTACCGGGCGGCCTACCAGGACGAGCCGTTCGTGCGGATCGTCGCGCAGCGCCGCGGCCTGTACCGCTTGCCGGAGCCCAAGATCCTGATCGGCAGCAACTACTGCGACGTCGGGTTCTCCCTCCACCCCGACTCCGATCGGCTGGTCGCGATCGGCGCGCTGGACAACCTCGTCAAGGGCGGCGCGGGCAATGCCGTGCAGTGCCTCAACATCCGGATGGACTGGCCGGAGCGGACCGGGCTGGAGTTCGTCGGGCTACACCCGATCTAAGACGTCACCCCAACGGAGAAGGAGCCGTGATGACGGACGAGCTGCTGGTGGTCAAGATCGGCGGTGCCGCCGGGGTCGACCCCAGCCGGGTATGCGCCGACGTGGCGGCGCTGGCCCATCGGGGACGGCGGATCGTGCTGACCCACGGCGGCTCGGCGTCGGTGGACGAGCTCGCGGGCGAACTCGGTGTGCCACAACGGGAACTGCTCTCCGCCAGCGGGGTGCGGACCCGCCATACCGACCCCGCGACCCTGCGGATCCTGCAACTGGCGTTGCTGGGTGAAGTCCGGCCCGCGGTGCTCGCCGAACTCGGCCGGGCCGGGATCCGCGCGGTCGGCCTGTCCGGCCTCGACGCGAACCTGCTGCGCGCCGAACGCCGCGTCGCGATCCGGGCGATCGTCGACGGCCGCCGCGTGCTGGTCCGCGACGACCACAGTGGACGGATCACCTCGGTCGACGGCGGCCTGCTGCGGCTGCTGCTCGACGACGGCGTGACGCCGGTCGTCTCCCCGCCCGCGGTCGCCGAGGACGGTCGCCCGGTCAACGCCAACGCCGACCGGATCGCCGCCGCCGTTGCCATGGAGCTGAAGGCGCGGACCCTGGTGTTCCTCACCGCGGCACCGGGCCTGCTCGCCGATCCGGCCGACCCCGCCAGCCTGCTCGCCGAGCACGCGCTCGGCGACGACACCCCGAAGATGGGCGGCGGGATGGGAGTGAAGCTGATCGCCGCGCGAGAGGCCTTGCGCGGCGGCGTCGAGACAGTGATCATCGCGGACGGCCGGGCCGAAGACCCGGTCACCCAAGCCCTCGACGGCGGCGGCACCCGCCTGCACCTCGCCCAGGCCTGACACGCCTGTAGGTGTGTTTCCCATCTGTGCGCTTAGGCCGTGTCTCCCAGATTCAGTGCCCGGTACAGGTGGTCGTGAGTGGCTTTTCGGGTAGTTGAGGGGTAGGCGTGTGGCCGCCCTGTGTGCGCGTTCACCTGGCCGTGAAGGCCTCCTTGCCTACCCTGAAGGTAGTGAAGGAGTCCTTCGCTACCCCGTCACTGTGGTCTCTGGCGACACTCACGATCCCGCGTCCGACTACCGCCGCCCTGCGGTCACTGCCCCCAATGCCTCATTGGAGACGCTCAGCGACACCAATGCGACATTGGGGACACTCAGCCACGCGACTCAGGCCATTCGCGGCATGATGCCGGTGAACGCGGCGACCTCGGACCGCGACGAGACTTCGAGTTTGTCGAAGATGCGACGCAGGTAGGTCTCCACGGTCTTGTGGCTGAGCACCAGCGCCCGCGCGATCTGCTGGTTGGTGCGACCACGCGCGACGAGTTCGGCCACCTGGTTCTCTCTGGTGCTCAGCAGGCCCATCCGGGCCAGGACGACCTTGTCGAAGTCCGGTCCCGATTCCGCGTCGCCTCGCCGGACCTCCGCCGCACTGTCCTCTGTGGACTCGTTGGTGGCGTGGAACGCCCGCCCGGCCAGTGGCGCCAGCACGCTGAACGGGCGCACCCCGAGCACGACCACGGCGGCGCGCAGGGTCCGCCACGCCCGGTCGGGATCGGCGCCCCATTGCAGGCAGGCCGCGGCCAGCAGGGTCAACCCGAACCGGTCGACCAACCCCGGCCGGGAACCCAGTCGTTCGTCGAGCGCGTGCCACAGCCGCGCGTCACCGTGCCTGCCGACAGCGGCGCTCAACCCGGCCAGCATCGCGCACAACGATCCCGAGTCGCCGGGTTCCGGCCCTTCACCGCCGCTGGCGATCACGTGCCCGATCTCCGCGCACAACCGCTTCGTCCGCGCCTGGAGTCCGGTGCTGCCGACGGGCTCCGCGAGCGCGCTGGCGTCTTCGGCGTGTTCGACGGCCGCGCCGAGCGCGCCGTCGGCCAGATACGCGGTGGCCAAGCCGAGGTGGAGCCTGCCGAGGACATGGACCTGACGGTGACGCTCCGCCAGCGCGAGACCGCGGTTGTACTGCGCCAGCGCTTCCGCGGTACGCCCGGACCAGAGGTTCGCCCAGCCCAGCCAGTCGAATACCTCGCAGACCACGGCCACGGCCACGGTCGCGCCGGGGTCGGCGAGCCCGTTCAGGTGACCGGCCGCCCGGTCCGCGGCCGCCGTCGCTTCGGCGCCGCGGCCCAGGGTGGCCAGCATGGCGCTGTAGACAGCCAGCGCCCGCAAACCGGTGTCGTCGATGTCCCCGGAATCTTCGGCACCGGGTACGAGTCGTTCGACGCGCGCCAAGGAGCCGGCCACATCTCCGCCGCTGTCCAGCGAGGTCTCGGCGAGCCCCAGCACCACTCGCGCCGCGACTCCCCCGTCCGAGGTGTCGAGTTGCCGAGCCAGCTCGGCCACCTCCTCGAAGCGGCCGAGCAGCCGCAGCACCCGCAGATGCGACTCGGCGAGATCGGCCAGGGTCGAGGCGTCGAGATCGGCGCGGTGCTGCCACGCGGCGCGGTGTCCCGGAAGGCTTTCGGTCAGCAGTCCGGACAACGCGGTCGACCGCGCCAGCCGGGTGGCCAGCCGCTGCCGTTCGGCCAGGCCGAGGCCCGCCAGCTGCAGCAGGGTACGCAGCCAGCCCGACACCGTCGCCGGCATCCGGTCCCCGCTCTGCTCGACCGCCACCACCAGGGTCCGGACGTCGCTTTCGGTAGCCGGTTTCCCGGCACGTTCGAGATGATGCGCCAGTTCGGCGAGCGGGGCACCGCGCTCCCGCAGCAGCCGGTAGGCCCTGGCGTGCGCGCCGAGTCGCCAGCCGCCACCCGCGTGGTGGTAGCAGATCGAGCGGACGACCGGGTCGCGGAAGGCCAGCCTGTCGTTCCCGATTCCCACGCGCACCAGGTCGTGCGCGATCAGCCCATCGAGGCCTTCGAGGGTGCGATCGTGGCCGAGCCCGGCCACCTCGGCCACCAGCGCCGAGTCGAAGCGGTCGCCGACGACGGCCGCGGCCTGCGCCACCTGCCGGGCGAGCGCGGGCAGTGCCTGCAGATCCAGCCGGACAGAGGCGACAACCGGATGCGACAACGGGCCAGGTGGGAGCACACCCGGATCGGCGCTCGCCACGTCTTCCGGCGCTCCGGCCGCCAGCGCGCCCAGCAGGCCCGGTTTTCCGCCGTACTCGCGGAGCAGCTGCCTGCGGCGACCCGGCCGGATCTCCATCGGGAGCAGGCGCAGCGCGCTCACCGCGTCCAGCGGGCCGAGCTCGAGCGAACGCGCGACACCGGACTCGACCGCGACACTCAGGGCGCTGAGCAGTTCCGCCGGCGACTGACGGGGGCGGTGCGCGAGCACCAGCAGCAACGGTGCGTTCAGCGGCCGTCTGAGCAGGTGCAGGATCATTTCGATCGAGCCGGGCTGCGCGTTGTGCACGTCGTCGAGGATCAGCACGAGCGGCCTGCCGGCGGCCAGCTTTCCCAAAAGCGAGCGAATCCCTTGGTACGCCCAGTAGCGCTGCTGCGGCGATTCGGCGAAAGCAGACTGCGCCGGATGGAGTACCGGGAAGATCCCCGGCAGGCAAGAGGCCGCGCGCGGGTCCAGCTCGGCCAGCAGCTGATTCCCGTCCGCGGCGAGCAAATCCTCCAGCGCGTCGACGAACAGTGCGAAATCGTTGGTCAACGGCGAGGCCGTCGCCTGGCCGTGTGCGACACGAGCCCCGGCTCTCGTCGCCCGCTCCTCCAATGCGGTCAGCAGCCGGGTCTTGCCCATCCCGGGCTCACCCGCGATCTCCAGCACCTGGCAGGTGTTCCCGGTGACCGTGGCGAGTGCGTGGTCGAAGGCTTTGAGCTCGGCCGTCCTCCCCCACATACGAATTGGTTTGGATAACGCGGCGCGCACGACGGAATAACCCCCAGGCATCCTCGATCGTCCTTCCCCAGTTGCGAAACTCGATCTCCCAGTGTGGTTTAGGCAGCGACCTGAACCACGGATTGCACCATACGAGTCTCCGGTGCCAGTGTTACACGGATCAAGTCGGGCGAACAAGGACCATTGGGGTCTGCGCAAGCCGGGGAGAACCTTGACAGGGTGAGACGTCGAAGTTACGTTGGCATCAGGTTTTTCCAGCACTGGGGCAGTCGTTGAAAGAACCCTGAATAGGGTGCAAATGACCGTGGAAATGACCACTGGGGAGCATCAATGAGATCGTGTCGCACCATGATCAGTAACCACCGCACCGGCTGCTAGGCACGGATACTCCGCAGGTGCGACACTCGCTCAGCCGGATAGATCAGGATATCCGGCACCCGGCAGCAGATACGTTGCGCATGTCGGCGGGATTCTGATTCGACATCGCGTTCAACTTAATTTGTGCACAAAAAATCGAATGTGATCGCCATTGGCGGCGACGGCTCCGCATATTCGTATTTATCGCGACGGCAGAAGGTGCATATGATCCAGGACAGCAAGACTATGCAACTGAGCAAGGAAGAGCTCGCCCAGTTCCATCGCGACGGCTACATAGGACCGTTCGATCTTTATGAGCCCGAAGAGATGGCCGCACATCTGCAAGCACTGAGGCCGAAGCTGCTCAATACCAAGAAGGCGATTTATGGTGACGGCCGGACCGTCTCCGGCAGTACGAACCTGGCGAACTACGACCGGCATCTCGACATCGACTTCCTGGCCGAGCACATCACCCGGCCCGAGATCGTCGACCGGGTCTCGAGCATCCTCGGCCCGGACACCCTGTGCTGGCGTTCGGAGTTCTTCCCCAAGTACCCCGGCGACGAGGGCACCGACTGGCACCAGGCGGACAACTTCTCCAACGTCGCGGGCTCGAAGCACCCCCAGATCGTCTGGCCGGAGGACGCGGAGTTCGGCGGCACGATCACGGTCTGGACGGCGTTCACCGAGGCGTCGGTGGACATGGGCTGCCTGCAGTTCATCCCCGGTTCCCACAAGTCCATGAACTACGACGAGTCCAAAAGCATGGACTACAACCCCGACCTGATCAACAAGGTCGACAAGGACGGCGTCCGGCGCGGATTCTTCGGCTACGACTACCGCCAGCTGCAAAAGGACCCGAACTGGGCACCCGACGAGGCCAATGCGGTGTCCCAGGTGATGCGCCAGGGGCAGTTCATTATTTTCTGGTCGACACTGATGCACGCCTCTCACCCACATCTCGGGCTTACCGATAATATGCGACTGGGTTTCGCCGGGCGTTACCTTCCCACCTCCGTACACGTCTACCCCCACTCCGATTCACTGGCGGAGTTCGGCGGCAGCGCCAGCCTGGACAAGTTCGGCAACGTGCTCACCTCCGGCCAGGACACCTACGGGCACAACCGCTTTGTCGAATCCACCGTGAACGGTTACCGATTCCCGACCAGGGAAGTCAGCCCCGGCGGTTTCGGCCTGAGCGACGTACAAGCCTGGCTGCTCGGCACGTGCCGGGAACTGGGCCTGCCCGCCGAGGACGTGAGCGCGAACTTCTTCGAGATGGGCGGCACGTCCCTCACCGCGGTGAAGCTGATCGCCAAGGCGGAGCAAAGCTTCGGCGAAGACGCCCTGCTACCGGAGGACCTGTACAGCAGGAGCACGCTGAGCGAGATCGCGGCGAGCATCGAACGCAACAGCGGCGACCCCGGCTCGCCGGACGCCTGACCGGACGAACGAAGTCAGCCTGCCCGGCACCTCTGGCGCCGGGCAGGCACCCCTATCCCCACCCCACAGTGAGACCGTGACGACCGCGACCGGAGGATCGACAAAGGCATGAAGCGTCTCGTGCCCAGTGCCGAAGCACGATCTGTCCACGCACTGGCCAATGTCGACACCGAACAGCCCTATCCCGAAGAACTCAGCGCGAAGGACTTGTTCGAACAGCGCGCCGAGGCCGATCCCGGTGCGGTCGCGCTCGTGCACCGCGACCGCGAGATGACCTACCGGGAGCTGAACGCCCACGCCAATCGACTGGCGGCTTTCCTGATAGGGCAAGGACTTCGGGCGGGCGAAGTCGTCGGTGTCTCCGTCGCCCGCTCACCCGAGCTGATCGCGTCGCTGCTCGCGGTGCTCAAGTGCGGCGCGGTGTACCTACCGTTCGACGACTCCTGGCCCGACGATCGGCTGCAGGTCATGTTCGGCATCGCCGAATGCGAATGGCTGGTGACCGACCAGCCCGAACGGTGTGCCGGACGATTCCCGCTGCACCACGTCGCACCGGTGTCCACGATGGCCCAGTCGTCCACAGTGGACGATTACTTGGCGAATCCCGCCACCCGGACGGGCGCGGACGATCTCGCCTACATCAACTTCACCTCCGGCTCGACCGGACTGCCCAAGGGCGTCCCGATCCGCCACCGCGGCATCACCCGGCTGGTCAGCGGCGCGCACTACACACGGCTCGACGAGCACGCCGTCACGCTGCAACTGGCACCGATCAGTTTCGACGCGGCCACCTTCGAGATCTGGGGCGCGCTGCTCAACGGCGGCACCTGCGTGCTCTACCCGAGCAGTTTCGTCCGGCTGTCGGAACTGCGCCATGTGGTGCGGGACAACGGGGTGACCACGATCTTTCTGACCACGGCCCTGTTCAACACCCTGGTCGACAACGACCTCGACGCGCTCGGCAGCGTGGAGACGATCCTCACCGGCGGCGAGGCGCACTCCCTGCGCCATATCGGCCGGGCGCTGGCGCACTACGGCCCCGACAAGCTCGTCAGCGTCTACGGCCCGACCGAGTGCACCACCTTCGCCACCTACTACCCCGTCACCGAACTGCGGCCCGACGAGCTGGCGCTGCCGATCGGCAAGCCGATCCAGAACACCCGCGCGTACCTCGTGCGCGACGGCAGGCTTTGCGCCGCCGGGGAGATCGGCGAGGTGTGCCTGGCGGGCCCCGGCCTGTCGCCCGGCTATCTCGGCATGCCGGACGCGACCAACGAACGTTTCGTCGACTACGAGATCGACGGTGTCCCGGAACGGCTGTACCACACCGGCGACCTAGCCTACTTCCGCACGGACGGCATGCTGGTGTTCCAGGGCCGCGACGACGACCAGGTGAAGATCAACGGCCACCGCGTCGAACTGGGCGAAGTCCGGCATGTGCTCGGCACCCACCCCGCGGTCAGGCAGGTGTTCGTCACGGTGAACCGGCCGGAAATCGGCGAAGCGGCCATGCTGGCTTTCGTGGTCGCCGACGCGCCCGGCTGCACCCCGCTCGCCCTCCGTGCTTATCTGCGGCAGCGGCTGCCGTCGTACCTGATCCCCTCGGTCATCGAGATCCGCGAGTCGCTTCCGTTGTCCCTGCACGGAAAAGTCGACCGCCAGGTCCTGCTGTCCTCGCTACTGCCGTCCGGAGGCCCCTCCCAGTGACCACGAACCATGGCGGCCACGAGGACTTCCGCGCCACCGTCCGGTCCACTTTGGACACGATCGTGACGCCGAACGCACCGAAGTGGGAAGCCCAAGGCCACATCTCCGAGTCGGGCTGGCGAGAACTCGGCGACGCCGGCTTACTCGCGTTACCGCACACCGGCGCGGATTTCCTGCGCAGCGCGGTGTTCCTCGACGAGCTGGGCAACACCGGCTACGCCGGGATCCGGGCGTCGATCGGGGTGCACGCGTACATGGCGAGCTCGTATCTGCGGTTGTTCGGCAACGCCGAGCAGAAGGCGCGCTGGCTGCCGCCGGGCGAGCGCGGGGACAAGATCACGGCGCTGGCCATCACCGAGCCCGAAGCGGGCACCGATCTGCGACACCTGACGACCAGCGCCGACGCCGACGGTGCGGGAGGATACCGGCTGCGAGGCCGGAAGTCGTTTGTGGCCAACGGTTCCCAGGCCAGTAACTTCATCGTACTGGCCAGGACGAAGGGCACCAGTACCGACCGCGGGCTGCCAGGGGCGACTCTGCTGCTCGTCGACGCCGACGCCCCCGGGATAACGCGCCGGCCACAGCCGATGCTGGGCTGGCGCGCCGCGGACATCACCGAGATCGAGTTCGACGACGTGCCGGTCGCGGCCGGGCAGCTGATCGGCAAGCCCGAGCGGGCGTTGGTGTACCTCGTGCGCGCGCTGGACTTCGAACGGCTCGTCGCAGGCCTGCTCGCGGTCGGCGGGGTCCGGTACTGCCTGCGGCTGCTGAAGGAGTTCGCGCGGTCGCACCGGGTCGGAGACACTCCGCTGGGGTCGTACCAGGCTGTCCGGCACCGGATCGCCGACCTGGACGCCCAGCTGGAACTGGTCCACGGCTACGCCTACCAGGCGGCCACCCGGCAGAGTCTCGGGCAGCTGGACACGAAGTCGGCGTCCGTGCTGAAGCTGACCGCCACCGAACTCGCCGTGACGGCCGCGCAGGTCTGCGTCCAGTACCACGGCGCCCGCGGCTATCTCGACGAGGCGACCGCCGCGCGGCTGTACCGCGACGCGATGGCGGGCACGATCGCCGCCGGGGCGAACGAACTGCTGCGAGACCACATTTTCGAATCGACCTGACGACGTCTGGACCGCGAGCGCCTGCCCCACCCCGAGGAGCATCGAATGCGGCCCGAACTCGACAGCACGCCCCCTCGCACCAGCCTACGTGGACCACGCCCTGGAGCCTGACTGGAACACGCCTGGCCTCCGGCGGAAGGACTCAGGTCAGTACTTCCAGTGTCGCGTGTCAGAAATTCGCGCCGTAAATTGATGCTGGAATCCGGTCACCCATCGCTGAATGAACCCCACCTGCTCGTCTATGAAGGAATTGGGACACTCAACGTCCCAATTCCTTCATGGACGGCCGCTGAATCGTTGCTCCTGACCTGATGTGTCGCGAAAGCCACTTTCGGGACGTCAGATGTCGCGAAAGTGGCTTTCGCGACACGTGCTAGGCGGCTGGGGTGCACGGTACGACGAACAGCGTGACACAACACCGGAACCTGAGCACGAACTTAAGTCGCGAACTAACGACTCGCCACACTTGTGTCGCGTGATCAGACGGCGGCTACGCGAGATCTCCGTCTGATCACGCGAGATCTCCGTCCAATCACGGGTAAGACCTGTAGGATCACGCGACACTAGACGAGTGATTCCGTGAAGATCGAGTGAAGTGCAACCCCGCGAAGGAATCCTTCCCTCGACAGTCCATAAAGGACACTAACTGAGTCAAGGACTCGACGTGCTCGGGCGCCGTGGCCGTGACGACCTTGACGATACAGACGTTCGGCATCTAATCGGATGATTAGACTCGAAATCGTCCTCTGTAGACAGTCACAGCGCCTCACTGAGCTTCACGCGATCTTCACGGAATCAACCGTCTAGACATGGAATACCGTGGTCGCCTCGAGCGCGGCTCGCCCGGTCGTGACCCGGTTTACCGGCGCGGTCTCGTCGGCGTAGCCGAAGGAGATGCCCAGGAGCAGCTTTCCCGAAGTGACGCCAAGTTCACCACGGACAGTGTCGGCGTAGAAGCTCAGCAAGCCCTGCGGGCAACTGTCCACACCGTACGCGGTCATCGCCAGGAGCAGCGTCTGCATGTAGGCACCGACGTCCGCCGCCAGCCGCGCCCCGCCGTCGCCGGTGACGAACAGGAACGCGGCGTGTGGCGAACCGTAGAAACCCAGACTTTCCGCGTCATAAGCCGCACGTGCCGCCGAGTCATCCGAGGCTATGCCCAACGCTCCATACAGCTCCGCGCCGAACACGGCCCGGCGCGCGTGATGCACCTCTGAATACATGTCCTCGGAGTACGGGAAGTCTATCGAGGTGCGCTTCTCGGCGTGGGCCGCCTGCAAGGCGTTCGCCAGGCGCTCGCGCATCGCGCCGCTCACCACCTCCACCTGCCATGGCTGCGCATTGGAATTGGACGGTGCGGCACCGGCCAGCGAGAAGATCGCACGCATTGTGTCCTCAGGCACGGCTTCAGGACGGAAAGCGCGTGTCGCGTGACGACCGCTTATCAGCTTCTCCGCGCTGTCCTTCAGCTCGACAGGGACCGACCCGCTCATGAAACACTCCTCAACGGCTACTTAGGTAAACGCTCGTGTTTACTTATGCCAACCCTAGCAACCCGCTCCGTCAAAGTAAACACATGCGTATACTTGCCTGATGGGAACGACACCTACGGCCTCTCGACGACAGGGACGTGGCGGCCGGGAGCGCATCCTGGCCGCGGCCGCCCAGTTGTTCGCGACTCAGGGAATCAACGCGACCGGCATGGAACAGGTCGCGGCAGAAGCACCGGTCTCCAAGCGCACGCTCTACCTGCATTTTCGAACCAAGAGCGACCTGGTCATCGCGCACCTGCAGGACCTCGCGTCGTCGGGCGCGACCCTGGAAAGCGGATTGACCCGCGAGGATATTCCTGTCCGGGAGCGGATCCTCGGGCTGTTCAGCCAGCCCGTGGCGACCACGTCTCCGGTACGCGGATGCCCGTTCATCGATGCCGCCGCGGAGTTCCCCGACGTGGAAAGCGCGGTTCACTCCTACGCCCGCGAGCAGAAACTGCGGATGGTGCAGCTCGTCACCGCACTGGTGACGGAGCTGGGCTGCCGCGACCCCGGCGCACTCGCCGAACAATTGGTGATCCTCGCGGACGGGGCGGCCAGCCGAGCCATGGTGCTGAACGACGCCGATTACGGCAGGCATGGACGGGCGGCAGCGGAGATCCTCCTCGAACGCGCTCTACCGCACGCGAGCTGACCAGCTCCATCAAGCCCCGTCCGGACCCCGCGGACGGTTCAGCTGATGAAGCCCGCCGACTTGAGCCAGTCGCGGGCGACGGTGGCGGACTTCTGGCCGTCGACGCTGACCTTCTTGTTCAGGTCCGTGAGCGTCGCGGTGTCGAGCTTCGCGGCGATCGGCGTGAAGACTTCCTCCAGCTGCGGGTATTTCTGGGCGAGCGGAGTGGCGATCGTGATCGCGGGGTTGTACGTCGGGAAGAAGTGCTTGTCGTCCTCGAGCACGGTGAGTTTCTGCGCGGCCACGCGCCCGTCGGTGGAGGCGACCGAGCCGAAGCCGCAAGGCTCTCCCTTGCCGATGCTCGGGTAGACGACGGCGTCGTTGAGCAGGTGCACCTGCGGGTCGGGCAGGGTGAACCCGTAGGTCTTCGCCAGGCCGGGGAAACCGTCGTCCCGGCTCTTGAACTCCGGGCCCATACAGGTCGAGGCCGCGGCCGGATCGCGCTTCACCAGGGCCGCGTAGTCGGACAGCGTCTTGACTCCGGTCCTGGCCAGTGTCGCCGGGTTGCCGGCGAGGGCGTAGGTGTCGTTGGCAGGCGAGCGTGCCCACCAGGTGACGCCGTTGGCGGTGTCGGCTTGTTTGACCGCGTCGTACTGCGCCTGCGGGTCGCTGATCGGCTTGGTCTGGTTGAGGTAGCTGATCCAGGCGGTGCCGGTGTATTCCCAATACAGGTCGACAGCGCCGCTGGTGAGCGCCTGGCGGACGTTGCTCGAGCCGGTGATGTTGGTCTTGTCCTGCGGGCTCGCCCCGGCCGCCTGCAGTGCGACAAGGGCGATCTGGCCGAGCAGCAGCTGCTCGTCGAACTCCTTGGAGCTGACGCGGATCTGGGCACCGTTCAGCGCGTCGATCTTCTTGATGGATCCCGCGCCCACCTGGGCGCCGGTTTCGTCCTTGCCGATCGTGCAGCCGGTCGCGAGCGCCGCTGCCGCGACGAGCGCGAGCACAGCGGCGGTCGTGCGCTGGAGCATCCGCATGGGTTGGTCCTCCTTGAAGTCGGTCGAGCTACATGCCGCGCGGGTGCAGGATCTCCTCGGCGACCAGCCCCAGCCAGTCGACGAAAAGCGCCAGTGCGGCGACGATGATGCCGAAGGTCAAGCTCAGGATCGGGCGGTACAGCCCGATCCCGGCGACAAGCCCGCCACCGAGACCACCGCCGCCGATGAACGTCGCCAGCGTCGCGCTCGCGACCGTGAGCACCAGCGCGGTCCGGATCCCGGCGAGAATCACCGGGACTGCCAGCGGCAGTTCGATCCGCCACAGGATGGCCGTCTTGCCCATGCCCATGCCGCGCGCGGCGTCGACGAGGGTCGGGTCGACGCCGTCGAGCCCGACGATCGTGTTGCGCAGCACCGGCAAGGTCGCGTAGACGACGAGCGCCGCCACCGCTGTCGCGGTGCCCGTGCCCATCCAGAGCGCGAGCAGCACGACGAGCCCGATCGACGGGATCGCCTGGCCGAGGTTGCCCAGCCCCAGGCCGATGGGCCGGGCCCAGCGGGCGCCGGCGCGGGTGAGCAGGATGCCGAGCGGGAGGGCGATGGCGATGGTGCACGCCGTCGAGATCACGGTGAGCCGCAGGTGCGCGCCCAGTTCGGTGAAGATCTCGCCGGGGTTGAGAAAGCGCTGTTCGATCGAGTCGAGCGGCTGCGCACGCACGATCAGGAAGAGCGCCAGTAAGGCGAGGGTCAGCAGAACCGGGCGCACCAGCAGGCCGAGCCGGCGCCGACGAGGCCGCGCAGGCACCGTGGTGTCCGGCCCGGGTGCCTCCGCTGCGTCCGGGATCGCGGGCGCGGGTGCCTCGTCGATGGGCCCCTTGTCGGTAAGCCTGAGCGCCGCGACGAGGCTCGGCACGTCGCACACCCCCAGCGGCTGCGTGGTGCCGTCCTCGGTAACCACGACCGCGGTGCTGCCGGTCCGCACCATCACGTCCAGCACGTCCCGCAGGCTGGCGTCGGGCCGGACCGGAGGCAGGCCGTCCGGACCGGCCGCCGGGCGGAGCTCCAGGTCGCCCACCTGGATCAGCGCGAGCCGTTTCAGGTTCCGCTTCGAGCCGACGAAGCTCGCGACGTAGTCGTCCGCAGGCGCGGCGAGGATCGCCTGTGGCGTGTCGTACTGCGCGATCACCGACCGCGGCCGCAGCACGGCGATCCGGTCGCCGACCTTCAACGCCTCGTCGAAGTCGTGTGTGACGAACACGATCGTCTTGCGCACTTCCCGTTGCAGGCGAAGGAATTCGTCCTGCAACCGGGCGCGCGTGATCGGGTCGGTGGAGCCGAACGGCTCGTCCATCAACATGACCGGCGGGTCCGCCGCCATCGCCCGCGCCACACCGACGCGCTGTTGCTGACCGCCGGAAAGCTCACGCGGGTACCGGATGCCGTGCTCGCGGGTCAGGCCGACGACGTCGAGCAACTCGCGCACGCGGTCCGCGATGCGTCGCCGGGTCCAGCCGAGCACCCGCGGCACCACGCCGATGTTGGCGTCCACACGCAGATGCGGGAAGAGCCCGATCTGCTGGATGACGTAGCCGGTGTTGCGCCGGTGTTCGTCGAGGTCGAGCGCCGACACGTCGGTGCCGCCGATCGTGACGACGCCCGCGGTCGGCTCGACGAGCCGGTTGATCATCCGCATGGTCGTCGTCTTGCCGCACCCCGACGGACCGGTCAGCACGACGATTTCGCCCGCGGGGATGCGCATCGTCAGGCTTTCGACCGCCGGTACCGCTCGTCCGGGGTAGTGCTTGCTGACGTCCCGCAGCTCGATCGTCTCGCCGCCCATTCCGGCTGCTCCCCCCGACGTCGCCGGAGCCGCCGCTCGGCGGGCAAGGGGACGTCGCCGTGTGGTCAGCTTGCCGAGCACCACGAAGGCCAGGTCGAACAGCAACGCCAGCACCATGATCCCGAGCGTTCCGGTGAGTACCTGGTTCAGCGAGTTGACCGCGCCGAACCGGCCGAGCCCGTCGAAGATCTCATTGCCGAGGCCGGGGCCCTTGACATACGCGCCGATGGCCGCGATACCGATCGTGATCTGCGTCGAAACCCGGATACCGGTAAGGATCACCGGCCAGGCAAGCGGCAGGCGCACGCGAAACATCAGCCGCGCGCGGCCGAACCCCATCCCGCGCGCCGCGTCCACCACGGCCGGATCGACGCCACGCAGCCCGACGATCGTGTTGCGCGTGATCGGCAGAAGTGCGTAGAGCACCAGTGCGCATAGGACATTCGTCAGCCCCAGCCCGAACGGGCCGATCAGGATGCCCAGCAACGCGATCGACGGGACGGTCAAGAACGCCGCCGTCGTCGTGGTCGCCATCGCGCCGAGCCACCGCCGCCGGTAGGTGAGCAGGCCGATCGTCATTCCCACCAGCACGGCCAGTGCCATCGCCGCCAGGGTGAGATCCACGTGCAGGATCGCGTCGTTCACGACGTCGATCCAGTTCTCTCGGAGGTACTCCGACAGGCTCAGGGCGCCGCTCCTCGACGTCGCAGGGCAGAAACAGCCGACCACGCCAGGTTCGGCCGGGTCTCAGCCCAACATGTCCGCAGGGCTCCTGTCCACAGCTCGACGTAAAGATTCGGCCCGTCTCGACCCGACCGCGGCCAAGATCCCGGCCGGCCCGCGCAGGCAAAACGTCGGACGCCTCACCGGTAGCCGAGGCTGGTCGTCGCGGTCCGGGCGCTGGTCGACGGGGTCACCACCGCTTTGCGCGAGGCCGCGACCACCCGGCAACGACGGATACTCGACGCCCACCTGTCGATGCGGTCGGCATCGGCCGGGCCGGTCGTCACCCTCGACCGTCAGAATCTCCCGAGGCACGCTACCAGCGACTCCGCCGCTACCGCCTGAGGTGAGCCCGTCAGGCGTCGTCTACGAGACGTCGTGGACACCGCGCATCCCGGTCCCCCAGAACTCCCGATCCCGTGCTGCGGACCGCGCTGGCGGCACCGACTCGGACCGTAACCAGGACCACCGGTTGAGGTAGCCCATGTGAGTGAGCGTCCGCGCCCGTTACCGCCACTTGCAGGGTTTTTGCTCTCACCGTCAAACCGTTACCCCAGTTTGGCCGACGTCGTCGTATCTTTCGGACCAACAGCTCTGACGGTTATCACGTAACGGAAGAGCAGGACAGGAGTCCCGCACCTTTCCCGCGGTCGGCGCGGTCGCGGAGTCACCCAAAGGTGCGGGCGAGGCGAGTCCGGAGTACCCGGCTTCGCCAAGACGCGTCATCGGCGCAGGCCCGGACGTTCGCCGGGATAGCGCACATCGTGAAAATTCGGTTGCCTGGCACGGCTATTGATCGCCTCTGTGCGATGTGGACACACGGTCACCTGCCCCAGCGACGGGGATCCCGGCGCGCTTGGCGGCTTTGTCTTCGACGGCTGACGTCAGTCCGTCGACCGATCGGCTCGGGAGAGGACGTGGCGATGAACGCTGCCGTCAGAGCACTATCCACAGTGGACTTAAAGGATGGCTTCAGCCATCGGCTTCTGTGCTTTCCTCCAGCCGGCGCAACGGTTCTCAGCTTGCGCGGGCTCACCAGGGATGCGGCAGGAATGGAAATGTGGGGGGTGGAGTATCCCGGGCACGGCGAACGTCTCGCCGAGCCGCCCGCGGCGTCGTTCGCGAACCTTGCCGACGGGATCGCGCGAGAGGCCCTCGACCATTTCGGAGCTGAAGGGCTTTCGCGATTCACGCTGATCGGGTTCAGTATGGGCGCGTTCGTCGCACTTGAAGTGGCCCAGCGCATCCACGGCTGGGGCCTACCGGGGCCGGCGGCATTGGTCGTCGTGGGTGCGTGCGCGCCGCAGTCGCGGGTGCCGGGGAGATTCGCGAAGGCGGACGCCGCCGAGGCTGGCCGGTTACTCGATCAGAACGCCCTGGCACCAGTGGTGGATCACGGCGACTGCCCCGAACTCCGGGAGTACGCGCTGGATCTGCTACTCGGTGATCTGCGGCTGACCGATTCCTATACCGGACCCGCACGAGTACGGCTGGCCTGTCCGATCGTCGCTGTCCGGGGCGAGGACGACCCGGTGTTCGCCGGCGGTGATGACACGCTCCGGGCATGGCGGGTCTGGACGTCCGGGCGGTTCACCGACGCTGTCGTGCCTGGTGGTCATCTGGGCATGCTCGTACCGGGCCCTTGCCCTGATTTCCGGGCGTTGATCCGCCGGTCCCTGTTCGACACCGAGCCAGTGCGATGAGTGGCTCCGCGATGTCCGTGCTACACGGCGAGTCACGGCGACTCCCCCACGCGACCTGGTGCGACTTGTTCGAGTGCCAGGCTCGGCGAACCCCGGCCAGGACGTGCCTGGTCGCCGACGAGGTCGCCTGGACGTTCCACGAACTCGACCGCTGGGGTGACCGGCTCGCCCAGGCTCTCCGGAACGTCGGCGCGGCACCGGGAACGGTGGTGGCGTGCGCGATGACGAGGTCCGTGCGGGCGCTGCTGAGTGTGCTCGCGACCGCGAAGGCGGGGGCGGTCCATCTGCCGATCGATCCGTCCCTTCCCGCCGCACGCCTTGACGCGATTCTCGCCGACGCCCGTCCCTCCGTGGTCCTGACGGACGCCGCGGGACTCGCGGAGCGGGCGGATCTCCTGCTGTCCGATGAGGACTGGCGGAGGGAACTCGCCGGGCGAGACGGGCGACGGTTGCCGCGGACCGGCGCGGGCTCCGCGTACCTCATCTACACCTCTGGTTCCACAGGTCTGCCCAAAGGAGTGGTGGTGGGTCACCGGAGTCTGGTCAACCTGTACGGCGAACTGGCTGGCCGCTTCTTCCCGGCGGGTCGTGGTCCTCAGCGGGTGGCGCACGGTTTGCCGCTGGTTTTCGACGCGTCGTGGAATCCGCTGCTGTGGATGGCGGGCGGGCATGAACTGCATCTGGTCCCCGATCCGGTACGCGCGGATCCGGAGTCCTATGTGGACTTCGTACGGGAGCACCGGTTGTCGGTCGTGGAGGCGGTGCCCGCACAGATGTCGGCGCTGCTTCAGGCCGGTTTGCTGGACGGCCGGAGCCGTCCGCGGACGCTGCTGATGGGCGGGGAGGCCATCGGGCAGGATCTCTGGTCGCAGCTGCGTGGAGCCGTGGACGTCACCGCGGTGAACCTCTACGGCCCGACCGAGTGCACGGTGTTCACGACGGCCTGCCGGCTCGGTGACCGCGCGACGCCGTCGATCGGGCGGCCCATCGGCAATACCACCGTCGAGATCGTTGACGAGGAACTGCGGCCCGTACCGGTCGGCGAACCCGGCGAACTCCTGGTCAGCGGTTCTTGCCTCGCCCTCGGCTATCTCGGCAGGCCGGAGCTGACGACGGACCGGTTCGTCACCACGGGCGAACGCCGGTACCGGACCGGCGACCGGTGCCGCCTCGATCCCGACGGCCACCTGGAATGGCTGGGCAGGCTCGACGATCAGGTCAAGATCCGGGGTCATCGGGTCGAGCCGGGCGAGGTGGAGCAGGCTCTGCTGGCGTTGCCCGGCGTCCGGCAGGCCGTCGTCCGGGCCGAAGGCGGCGAGCCGCGGCTGGTCGCCTACGTCGTGCTCGGCACCGACACCGTCGCCCAGGTGCGGGAACGGCTGCGGACGGCGCTGCCGGCGTATCTGCTGCCCTCCGCCGTGATCCCGCTCGAGACGATGCCGCTCGGGCCGAACGGGAAGATCGACCGGACCGCCCTCACGCCGCCGCTCCCGGCGGTACGGGTGAGTGTGCTGACCCCCGCGCAGGAACTCGTCGCGTCCGCGTTCCGGGTCCAGCTGGAGATTCCGGCGGTCGCCGCGAACAGCGACTTCTTCGACCTCGGCGGACACAGTCTGTCCGCCGCGGCGCTCGCCGTCCGGCTGCGGGCGTTGGGCGTGCCGTGTTCGCTGCGGGACGTCCTGTTGCGTCGCACCGTCGCCCGGCTCGCCGAACTCGTTCCCACCACAACGAAAGGAGCGACACCGTCATGGACGACTACGACGTGATCGTCGTGGGCGGCGGGCCTGGCGGCGCCACCGTCGCCGGGCTCACCGCCGCGGAAGGCCACCGGGTCCTGCTGCTGGACAAGGACAGCTTCCCCCGCTACCAGATCGGCGAATCCCTGCTGCCCGCCACGATCCACGGGATCTGCGCGATGCTCGGAGTACGCGACGAGATCGAGCGGGCCGGGTTCGTCCGCAAACACGGCGGGACCTTCAGATGGGGTACCAAGGCCGAACCCTGGACGTTCTCCTTCGCCGCGTCCGACCGCATGGCCGGGCCCACGTCCTACGCCTACCAGGTCGAGCGCGCCCGGTTCGACACACTCCTGCTCGACGGCGCTCGCCGGCTCGGTGCCGAGGTCCGGCAGAACCATCGGGCGCTCGGCACGATCCGGGACGGCGACCGGATCGGCGGCGTCCGTTACCTCGACGACACGGGACACGAACGGCAGGCGACCGCCCGGTTCGTCGTGGACGCCTCCGGACACGGCAGCAGACTCCACCACGACGTCGGCGGCACCCGCGAGTACTCGCCGCGGTTCCGCAACCTGGCGCTGTTCGGCTATTTCGAGGGCGGCCACCGGATGCCCGCGCCCGACGCCGGGAACATCCTGTGCGTCTCGTTCACCGACGGCTGGTTCTGGTACATCCCGCTGTCGGACACGTTGACCAGCGTCGGGGCCGTCGTCAACCACGAATCGGCGAACAAGGTGCAGGGCGACCCCGCCGCGGCCTACGCCTCGCTGATCGAGGAGTGCCCGCTCATCAGCGAGTTCCTCCGTGACGCCCACCGCGCGACCGAACCACCCTACGACCGGCTCCGCGTGCGGAAGGACTACTCCTACGACCGGACGGTCCTGTGGGCCCCGGGGATGGTGCTCGTCGGGGACGCCGCGTGCTTCATCGACCCGGTGTTCTCCTCGGGAGTGCACCTGGCCACCTACAGCGCGCTGCTGGCCGCACGCTCGATCAACAGCGTCTTGGCCGGTTTCACCGACGAGAAACGGTGTTTCGCCGAATTCGAAGCCCGCTACCGCCGGGAATTCGCGCTGTTCCGGGATTTCCTCATCACCTTCTACGAGCTGGAGACCGACGAGGAGGACTACTTCGCGCACGCGCGACGGCTCACCGATCATCACGGGAGCACCGATGAAGCCTTCGCCGAGCTCGTCGGCGGAGTGTCCTCAAAGGACTTCTCCCGCGCGTTGTTCGGCGATGTGCTCTCCGAAGGCGTGCAACTGCAGTTGCGCGGTCTGCTCGGCGAAGCCGCGGGCGACGAGCCGCCGATGTTCCCCGGTGGGCTCGTCCCCACCGCGGACGGCAGGCGATGGCGGGTGCCCGATGCCTGACCTCGCCCTCCTGCTCGTCACGCTCGCCGTGCTGCTGCCACTGGCCCGCTGCTTCGGCTGGGCGTTCACCCGGATCCGGCAGCCGGCCGTCCTCGGGGAGATCACCTGCGGGCTCGTCGTCGGCATCGCCCTGCAAGCGGGGTCGGGCCTGCCCGGCAGCGTCGAAACAACACTGGACGCCCTCGCTCAGCTCGGCCTGATCCTGTTCCTGTTCGGGGTCGGTGCCCGCCTCGCGCCGTCGATCACCGCGGCGCGGATCACGGCGGCGTTCGTCCCCGCGCTCGGTGCGACCGTCGTCCCGATCGTCCTCGGCGCACTGCTGGCGCTCTGGCTCGCCACACGCCACGCTCCGGCCGGGGTCACGCCGTTCGTCCTCTTCGCCGCCGCGGCCATGGCGGTCACCGCCTTTCCCGTACTGGCGAGGATCCTGGCCGAACGACGCATGCTGGACGACCCACGCGGCCGCTGCGCGCTCACCGCCGCCGCGATCACCGACGCCACGGCGTGGGCGACGCTCGCCTTCGTCGCCGCGTCCGTCCACAGTGGAACCCAGGTCTGGTCGCTGCTGGGCGTGGTCCCGTTCCTGCTTGGCCTGCTCGTCCTCGCCCGTCCGTGGTCCGGCCGGACGCTGGATCGGCTGTCCGCACCGGCCGCGACCGTGACCATGGTCGTCCTAGCCTGCGCCGGGGCCGCGGTGACCGGCACCATCGGCCTGCACGCCGCGATCGGCGCGTTCCTCATCGGCACCGCCATCGGCCGGCCCTCGTCGCGCCACGACCCCGCCGCGCTGATCGCCCCCATCGCGTCCCTGCTGGTCCCGCTGTACTTCGTCCTCATCGGACGGAAGGTCGACCTCGGCGAGCTCGACACCACCCTGGTGACCGAAACCCTCGCGATCATCGCGGTCGCCGTCATCGCCAAAGGTGGCGGCGCGTACCTCGGTGCCCGCCTCGCCGGACAGGCACCCCGTCCGGCCGCGGTGTTCGCGACCCTGATGAACACCCGTGGCGTCACCGAACTCGTCTTCCTCAGCATCGGGCTCGGGCTCGGCGTCATCGACAGCGCCTTCTACACCGCGATGGTCGCCATGGCCCTCGTCACGACCGCTATGACCGGCCCACTCCTCAACCGCCTCGAACGAAACAAGGTGACCCGAGATGCCTGACCACCCAGCCGAACCGTGGCGGATCAAAATGGTCGAACCGATCCGCACCGCCACCCGCGAACACCGCGAACGAGCACTCCGGGCCGCCGGCTGGAATCCCTGCCTGCTCCGCTCCGAAGACGTCTACATCGACCTCTTCACCGACTCCGGCACCAACGCCATGTCCGACCGTCAATGGTCGGCGCTCATGCGTGGCGACGAAGCCTACGCCGGCGCCCGCAGCTTCTACCTCTTCGAACAAGCCGTCCGCGCCCACTACGGCTACGAACACGTCATTCCCGTCCACCAAGGCCGCGGTGGCGAGAACATCCTCTCCCGCTGTCTCATCCGCCCGGGCACGCATGTCCCCGGCAACATGTACTTCCCCAGCACCCGCGCCCACCAGGAACTCAACGGCGCCACCTTCCACGACGTCATCGTCGACGAAGCACACGACCCCGCCTGCGAGCATCCGTTCAAAGGCGACGTCGACCTCGTCAAGCTGCAGGCCGTCATCGCCGAACACGGCGACGCCATCCCCTACGTCTCACTCGCCGCGACCGTGAACATGGCGGGCGGCCAGCCCATCAGCGTCGCCAACCTCACCGCCGCCTGCGACCTCGCCCACGCCAACGGAATCCCCGTCTTCCTCGACACCGCCCGCGCCGTCGAGAACGCCTGGTTCGTCAAGCAACGCGAGCCCGGCTGGGCGCACCGCTCGATCGCGGACATCCTGCTCGCCCTCTGCTCCCCCACCGACGGCGCCGTCATGTCGGCCAAAAAGGACTGTCTCGCCAACATCGGCGGCTGGATCGCCTTACGCGACCCCGATCTCGCCGAACAGGCGCGCGGGCTCGTCCTGCTCTACGAAGGACTCCACACCTACGGCGGCATGGCGGGCCGCGACATGGAGGCCATCGCGCAGGGCATCGCCGAGTCCGTCGACGAGGACCACATCCGCGCCCGCGTCGCCCAGATCGAATACCTCGGCCACCGGCTCCACACCGCGGGTGTCCCGATCGTCCGGCCCATCGGCGGCCACTGCGTCTGCGTCGACGCCACCGCCGTCCTCGGCCACCTCCCCCGCACCGAACTCCCCGGCCAGACCCTCGCCGCCGCCGTCTACCTCGACGGCGGCGTCCGCGGCGTCGAACGCGGCACCGTCTCGGCCGGACGCGACCCGGCCACCGGCGAAAACCGCTACCCGCCCTTGGAATTCCTCCGGCTCGCCGTTCCCCGCCGCGTCTACACCCAAAGCCACATCGACCACGTCGCCGATACTTTGATCCGCGTCCACAAAGACCGGCACCACATCACCCGCGGCCTCACCTTCACCCACGAACCACCCCACCTCCGGTTCTTCCAAGCCCGCTTCGCCCCCGCTGGCGGTACCGACATTTACGCCGTGTGAACGAGCCGGCGGAGCCGGACCGGGCCTGGCTCCTGTCGCGATAGGCCACGTCTAGCTGCGTGATTCCGTGAAGATTGCGCGAGGTGCAACCCGCGAAGGAATCCTCCCTTGACCATCCACAAAGGACTCCCGATGGGTTAAGTACAGGAAGGCCCCCTTCCTTGCGTCAGGCGCAAGGAAGGGGGCCTTCCTGTACTAGTGTGGCGATTCGTTAGTTCGCGACTTAAGTTCGTGCTCAGATTCCGGTGTTGTGTCACGCTGCTCGGCGTACCGTGCACCCCAGCCGCCTAGCACGTGTCGCGAAAGCCACTTTCGCGACATC